>JAPPII010000122.1 GCA_028820845.1 Candidatus Poribacteria bacterium | reverse complement strand
TGCCAGCAACTCAAATCACCCTCACTCAAATTTAACGCTGCGTAAGTCCTATTAATTATATTAGACACAATTTTAGAACTGAAAGGGTGCATAAAATTAAAGCCTTACAAATCATAGCGCGTGAACGCCAAAGACGCTCCCATAAAGAAGACGAGATTGAATAGAAATAGAAGTAGGATATCTAAACTCGCTTGGGCAAATGAAGTGGAAAAATTAGCAAGGGTGTCGCCAAATTTTGGAATCTTGTCTAAGCTTATTTTCAATTCCGTCAATTGCTGCCTCTCCGCATCTTCCAGAAAGAGATTGGGATTGAAGGGATATTCTTCGTAAGTAAACTGTAGGAGGCTGCGCCGGTATGCTGCAGCTTTCTTGAAAAACCGCTCGTAATGTTTGATGCCAGTCCCGACTAAAGCTTCACAGCCGATTTGATAGATTGCCGTTGGGGATACGCGGGATATATTCTGTGCCAGTTTCACTTGATGGAGTTGTTGTTGGCGGTATTCATTGTAAATTGCCTGTTTAGCATCGCCGATTCTGGCAGAACGGGTCAGTGGTTCGCCCGGCGACCAGCGTGCGCTAAATCTACCTTCACCGTATCGCTTACGGATATCGTGCATCGTATCATCTGCCTGTCTCGCTATCGTTTTCTCATCGGGGAGTGCTGCCAACCGACTCGCCAGCAGTCCGCCTGTCCTTGGGATAAACACCACAAAACAGACCCAAACCAAAAGGAGTAGGACAAGGCTGACCGATGAATTCCTTGTGAGGCAGGAAATGAACAGCCCAAGCGTCGCAAAAACAGAAATATAGAGGACTGAAAACAGGATGACCCCGCCGATCTGTAGCCAATAGGTCGATTCAAAAGGCAGTGCCCCGAAAAGCGAGATGACGAGGATGTTCATGCAAATCCCGATGATCAAAGGAATCAAGAGACTGATGATTGTGCCAATGTATTTTCCGAAAAGCAAAGTTGCACGAGGGAGCGAATTAGAGAGACACAGGCGGAGTGTGCCTGTTTCCGCCTCACCTGAAATGCTGTCATAGCTTCCAAGCTGCCGTTCCATTCCTAAGCAGATAACACTTAAGGGTTCAGGCGGTTTTGTTACGTCCACCTTCAGGTGCGAATAGACCTTCACTGCCTCAAGCGCATTTCGATGTTCGATTTCTGCTGCATTGTGAATGCTGAGTCTTTTTTCGTAATCCTCTGTGAGTACATAAGTACTGGAGACAAAAAGCGCGAAGCAGACGATTAATCCTATGAGTAGACGGAGAGAGAAAATATTTTCTGTGAATTGTCTTCCGGCAATTATCCAAATCGAATACATCCAAAATCCTCTATTTGATCTTAAGAAAAATGGGTAGTTCAGAATGTTTTGTGGGGTTGCCTACACCGGGAAGCTCTGTGTGGCAAAAGTATGAAGTCACCAAAATTATACATGTTGCACTGAAAACATTCAAGGGTTTTTTGGAAATCAGGCAGGGTTATTGGAATGTGCAACTTGACAAATGAACATCTAAATGGTATGATGATGTCCTGTGATAAGATAATTCCGGTGAGACTCATTTTTGAGGAATCGCCGGTCGATAATTCGCTAACTTTCGCATCGAACATGACGAAGGAAGGGATAAAAATGAAAATTTTAAAACTATTATGTGTCAGCTTAATGGCTGTTAGCCTGATGTTTGTAGGGGACAGCACTGCTGAAATTGATTTTGCAGATTGCGTTGGGATGTGGCTCTTTGATGAAGGGCGCGGTGGCGAAGCCGAAGATTCCTCTGGGAAGAACAATCATGCCACGATTGAGGGCGGCGCAAAATGGGTGGATGGCAAGTTTGACCAGGCTTTAAGTCTTGACGGTTCGGACGATTATGTAGAAATTCCGCACGATGATACTTTAATGGTTGGCGCTGAACACACAATCGCGCTTTGGTTTAAATTGGACAAGCCTCCTGCTGGCGGTATGGGTGTTGTAACCAAAGACGATTGGGCACCTGGATTTTGGTGGGATGGTGGGACAATCCGTCATCACACACATGATCCAGGCGGCACGCTTCACTTTATAGATGCGCCTTGGAAGCCAGATACAGATTGGCATCATGTTGCGGTTACCTGGGATGGCGATGAATTTGGCGTATATCTGGACGCTGTTTCGATCGGTTCCGGTATCACTACGCCAAACTTAGGCAGGAATCCATTAACCGACAAACCTTTTCTAATAGGTATCTATTTAGCGACTGGACAACACGGTCAGTGGGGTGCGTTTTTCGGTGGTATTGTTGACGATGTTGTCATCTTCAACGTGGCACTGGACGAGGATGATATTGACACCCTCATGACGCAAGGATTAAAAGTCGCCGCCGATATAGAACCTTCAGGAAAACTCGCAACGATTTGGGGTGCGATGAAAGCCGATTAATTTAGATTGTCAGAATCAGAATTTTCAGGTGCGGTTGAAAATTCCACTTGACGATACTCGATGCTTATGCTAAATTAGTTGCGCCTGTCCAGTGCAGGCACTAACGGAAGGAACGTGTCCGGATAATTCACGCAAATCCTCCACAGGAGACTTGTAAAAATGATAAAGAATTGGACAATGCTACTCGTTTTGACGGTTCTGGGGACTGTGTTAATCTCGCTTCACAGTTTTGCCGCGGTTGACAGTGCGACTGCCGTCGGTGTTTGGCTATTCGACGAGGGTGATGTTAGCGATTCGAGTGGTAACGGAAACGACGGTGAACTGATGAACGGTGCCGAAGTTACCGACGGCGGTAAATGGGGAATGGCACTCAGCCTTGATGGAGACGATGACTATGCCAATGTAGCGAACTCAGCCAGTTTAGACAGTACTGCTGAAGCCTACACGGGTGTCGCTTGGGTAAAACTCCAAAGAAAAGGTGACCCGTACAGTGGCTGTTGTGCCGACGACCACATGGTTATCGCATTTACAACAAGTTGGAACAATATCTTGAACGTCTTTGGCCCCGGTAGAAATACGAACCAAGGGAAAGTCGAAGTGGGTAGCCAGGAACTGAATCCACGTTGGCTCTTCGGACCGACTACTGTCAATGACGATCAGTGGCATCACCTCGCCTTCACCTACGATGGCGCGAAGAAAATCCTTTACATCGACGGTGAAGTTGACATCGATCAGGATACAACGGGTGCCTTCGGTGTTACAGGGGTTGATGTGCATTTAGGTGGAACACCGACGGAAAGAATCGCATTAGGGCTCATGGACGAGATCGGGATTTTCAATGTGTCGCTCGAACAAGCCGATATCCAAAACATAATGAACGATGGACTCGGCTCTGTGCTCGGTTTGACACCTGTCACCCCACAGGACCGTCTAACGACGACGTGGGCAAACATTAAGTCGCGATAACGATGCCACTTATCACAACAGCGGACGGAGTTAAAACTCCGTCCCTCCCAACCGTTTCCTTAATTCCATGATACCCTTCAAATCCACCCTTGTATTCCTCATATTGTTACAAACCTCACTCACAATTGCCGCACCTCGATATAATCCTGAAGCAGCGCGGTTGTATGACGCTGGATTACGCGCCCTTACGTTTGGAGAACAGGAAAAAGCACAAACCGTTTTGGAGAAAGCAGTTGCCTTAGATGCGTCATTGGCGGATGCGCACTGTGTTTTGGGATTAATTTACAGCGGCTTCGAGAAATATCGCGACGCTGCCGAAGCGTTTCAGCGTGCTGTTTCGGCAGATGAAAATTATATCGAGGCATATTGCGAACTCGGCGATGTGCTGCTCATCCAATTAGGAGACATCCCAAAGGCGAAAGCCGTTCTACAGAAAGCGATAACACTCGACGGAAATCATGCCCGTGCCAGGACCCTGTTAGGTATCGTCCATTTCCGTGAAAATTCAACGGATGCTGCGATTCAAGAACTTCAGAAGGCTGTAAAGCTGAACCCTGTTTCACAGACGGCGCGTTATACACTCGCGACTGCTTTCCTTCAGAAGGAAGCGTGGACCCCGGCTATAGATACACTGAAAGCACTCATTGAAATCGACCCGTACCATGCCAAAGCACATTTCAGTTTAGGAACGGCATATCGGCGCATTGGTGAAATAGAAGCAGCACGGGAAAATTTACAACGGTTTGAAACGCTTTCCGTTGAGGAAGAACAGCTAACGCATCTGAAAAGATTTACGCGACAGGCGCCTACCAACGCTGAGGCATGGTATCAACTCGGCAGACTCCAATTGAAGCGACAGTTATGGGATGAGGGGACGCAATCCTTGGAACGTTACATCGCGCTCGCACCACAAGAGATCCGAGGCTATGAGGCACTCGGATACGCGCACTTCCAACAGCAGAACTACAAGCAAACAATCACAATGTACCAGAAGGTGATCCAGCAAAAACCCAACGTTGCAACGTACCGTAACAGTTTAGCGGGTGCCTATTTAATGTTAGAACAGTATCCCGAAGCGATTGAACAATACCAGACCGCTATCCGTTTACAGCCCTCCGAACCGCGTTTCTACCTGAACCTTTCTAAAGCATACGAACGCTCCGGGGCACAGTCAGAAGCCGAGAAAATCTATCGAGAATATGAACGACTTACATCACAATCGAAGTGAATATATTTTACCTACATTATGCTTATTACTTTACGCCTTTCTCGCGGATCCGTCGTCTGTATTGGCAGAACCTAATCTCTGCCTGATACCTGCTGGCACCTTCATTATGGGCAGCGATACAGACCTACCGAACGAAGCACCGATGCATAAAATCTATCTGAATGCTTACTATATCGGTAAGACGGAGGTCACCAATGTCGAATATTATCGGTTTTGGCTTGAAACCGGTGGTGCTGGTAGTGAACACACCCCCATCAGTTATGGCGGCGGGTTCGGCACCTGGCCCGAGATTGCCAAAACAAAACCCGATCACCCAGTGGTTGGTGTATCGTGGCATTCTGCTGCCGCCTATGCAGCGTGGCGAGGCATGCGGCTCCCAACGGAAGCTGAATGGGAAAAGGCAGCACGCGGCACGAATGCGAGACGCTGGCCCTGGGGGAACACTTTCAAACAGCGTATTAAGAGCAGAAACATCCACGCGAACGTTTGGGATCAATCGGATGCACATTTGCAACCCGTAGGGTCTTACGCGACAGGTGTAAGTCCTTATGGGACACAGGATATGGCGGGCAATGTGTGGGAGTGGGTAGCGGATTGGTATTCAGAAACATTTTATCATCACACACCCGATCGAAATCCAACAGGCCCCGCGGTTGGCAGCCGGCGTGTTGTGAGAGGCGGATCCTGGTTGAACGCTGAAATGCTGGCGCGGTGTTCAACACGAATCGGTCAATATCCAGAAATTGGTACCAGCTTTATCGGATTCCGTCTGGCGAAAGATGCCGATTCTCTCAATGAAAAATAAAAATATATCTATCTTTGTCCTATTCCTTACATGTCTCCTTTCATTGCTGTCATCCGCTGCGGTCGAATTCGTCGATGTGACTGCAGGATCAGGAATTGATTTTCGACATATCAACGGTGCCGAAGGTGCGTATCACCTACCGGAAACCCTCGGCTCTGGTGGCGCGTTTTTTGAGGCAAACAACGACGGTTATCTCGATGTCTATCTCGTCAACAGCGGTTATTGGGACACATCCGCTTCAGCGAAACAGGTCTCCAGTGCGCTCTATCAAAACAACGGTGACGGCACATTTACTGACATCACTATAACCGCTGAGGTTGGTAACCGAGGTAACTATGGACAGGGAGTCGCTTGCGCCGACTATAACAACGATGGGAACGTAGATATTTATGTAACCAATGTCGGTGCGAATGTGCTCTACCGCAACAACGGGGACGGAACGTTCACGGATGTCACACGCCTTGCGGGTGTCGGCGATCCGAGCTGGAGCAGCAGCGCGACTTTTCTCGACTACAATCGAGATGGACACCTTGATCTCTTCGTTGTTAACTACCTCGTGTATGCACGCGATGTTACGTATCGTCCGTGCGGAGAAGGTAACACACATACTTATTGCCATCCTTCTTTATTTGAAGGCGCGCCTGATAGACTTTACCGCAACAATGGGGATGGAACGTTCACGGACGTTAGTCAAGAAGCCGGTGTAGGTGGGATTGGTGGCATGTTTCACGGTAAAGGATTAGGGGTCGTTTCAGCCGATTTCAACAATGACGGTATTTCTGATCTTTATATTGCCAATGACGATACCCGAAACGATTTCTTCTACAATAACGGGGACGGCACATTCAGCGAAATTTCGCTGCTTGCCGGATGCGCCTACAGTTTCGACGGTATTGCACAGGCGGGTATGGGTGTCGCTGCTGACGATTACAACGGTGACGGGTGGATGGATATCTTTGTCACAAACTTATCTTATGAAACCAATGCGCTCTATCGCAACAATGGCGATGGCACATTTACAGATGTTATTTACGAGGCACATCTCGGTAAAGAGAGCTTCCACTTTGTCGGGTTCGGCACAGGCTTCTTTGATGCAGATAACGACGGTTGGCGGGACATCTTCATCGCTAACGGACATATCATCGACAATATTGAGGAGACACACGATGTTTTGACCTATCGTCAACCCAATCAACTCTTTCGGAATAGCGGAGACGCTACTTTCCAAGAAATTTCCGAAAGTGCTGGTGCTTATTTTCAACGCAAAGCGGTGAGTCGAGGCGCGCTCTTCGGCGATTATGACAATGATGGAGATGTGGACCTGCTCGTCACACACTCTGATGGTCCTATCACCTTATTACGAAACGACAGCACGCCAGCGCATAATTGGATACGCATTAAGACCGTCGGTGTTATCAGCAGTCGCGACGGGGTTGGGACGCGCGTCACCTTGAGGGCAGGTGAACGGACACAGGTCCAAGAGGTAAATCCAGGGGCAAGTTATCTATCGAGTCATGACCCCCGCCTCCACTTCGGTTTAGGGGCAAATGCCAGTGTTGATAGACTTGAGGTGAGATGGCAGAGCGGTGTCGTGCAAACTTTTGAAAATCTACCGGTAAATCGAGAACACGTTATTTCCGAATTTTCGGATACACCGGAAGGGACGCTTCTTAAAGCCGTGTGGACAAACGACATTGCAACGGTTCGTAGCACGAATACAGATGTAAATATAAAAGATGCACTCGGCAGGACTCCGTTGCACATTGCTGCAGAAAAGGGGTATGCGGAGATAGTACTGTTTTTCGTTGAAAATGGAGCAGATGTGAACGTCCCGGACACCAACGGCAATACACCCTTAATCTTTAGTATCCATAAAATAGGAGACTTGGAGATAACCAGACGGTTGCTTGAAAAAGGCGCGGCGGTAAACGCGCAAAACCGAACGGGTGAAACGGCGTTGATGTATGCAGCGTGGCGAGGGCTTCCAGATATCGTCCAACTTTTACTTGAGCAGCGTGCTGATATCTCCCTAAAAAATAGACAGGGGAATACGGCATTGACCCTCGCAGAATCAAAGGGAAACCTAAACATTGTACAGATGCTCCGAGCGGCCACAGAATAGATAACATGGATTGATTTAAAAATTATGCAAATCGGTAATTTTATACTGGGGAATTTTTACACAAGAAGTCCCTCTTATCACAGAAATCACAGAATCACAAAAATCACAGTTCAGACGATTACCATCAGGAGAACGAAATGTCTGACACTTTAACCCGTGGTGTCACTTTAAAATCGGTTATAGTATCGCTAATCCTTATCCCAATCAACTGCTATTGGATTATGTATACGGAGATGGTCTGGTGGGGGCTTTTTCCGACGACAATGTCCCTGTTTTTCAACGCCGTCTTCTTTGTGTTTGTGATTACGCTCCTGAACCTGCTCGTCCGGCGGATAAAGCGGCAGTGGGCAATGACCCACGGCGAGCTGCTTGTTATTTACGTGATGCTTTGTATGGCGAGTGCTATCGCCTCACACGACCATACACAAGTGTTAATCCCGATGATTGGACACGTTTTCTGGTACGATACGCCTGAAAACGAATGGCGGGAACTTCTCCACCGATACATGCCAACGTGGGGCACTGTCCAAGATAAGGGTATATTAGAGGGGTTTTACGAAGGACAAACAACGCTTTATCGGGTAGAGGTGCTACAGGCATGGCTCGGTCCGACGCTGTGGTGGACGAGTTTTATTGTAGTGCTTGTGTTCGTGATGTTGTGCATCAACGTTGTGTTGCGGAAGCAGTGGACGGAGCGCGAAAAACTTGCCTATCCGATCATCCAACTGCCGTTAGAGATGACGCGGGACAGCGGTGCGAAGTTTTATCGGGGTAGAGTATTCTGGACAGCCTTTATCCTCGTCTCACTCCTCAATCTTGTGAATGGGTTCAGCTATCTTTTTCCGACGATTCCCATTATTGGTGTCCGGTTTCGGAATATCAGCCATTTTTTCACGGACAAGCCTTGGAGTGCGATCGGTTGGACACCTTTTTCTATCTATCCGTTCGTCATTGGACTCGGATTCTTTATGCCTCTGGATTTATCGTTTTCCTGTTGGTTTTTCTATCTATTTCGCAAGATGCAACGGGTTGCCGGGGCAATCATTGGCGTTCGCGGGTTACCTGGTTTTCCGTACGACCGGCAGCAGTCCTTGGGCGCATATCTCGGACTGGCGATTTTCGCGATATGGGCAAGTCGAAAGTACCTCGCAGAGGTTTTCAGACAGGTATTCACGGGACGCTCAAGCCTCGACGAATCGGTTGAACCGATGCGATACCGAACTGCGATCATAGGTATTGTGTTGGGCTGCGTCTATCTTATAGCGTTTTCTGTAAAGATAGGTATCAGTATTTCGCTGGGTATTGCCTTTTTCGCGATGTATTTCGCGTTGTCAACGGGAATCACACGGATGCGGGTAGAATCAGGCGCGCCAGCGCACGATCTCCATTTTATGGGACCCGACTATGCCTTACCGACGATTCTGGGATCGCGAGGGATGGGGGGTTCCAACCTTACAGCACTTTCCTTTCTGTTTTTCTTTAACCGAGCGCACCGTAGCCATCCAATGCCGCATCAGTTAGAAGGTTTCCAACTTGCCTCCCGGGCACGGTTTAATCCGAAACCGTTGGTATGGGTAATGCTCTTAGCAGCACTTGTGGGTTCAATTGGTTCTTTCTGGGCATACTTGCACGATGTGTATCACTTTGGGGCAGCCGGAGGTTTTGCACGACATCCTTTCGAGAGGCTCCAAAAACAACTCAACTTTCCGATGGGACCGAACATTCCTGAAGTATCTGCTATGGGCATCGGTATGGGGTTCACGTTCCTGTTGATGTTTTTACGGATGCGGTTCTTTTGGTGGCCTTTCCATGCTGTAGGATATGCTGTTTCCGGTGCGGCGGATTGGTGCATGAACTGGCTTTGGATCTCGCTTGTGATTAGCACCGTTGCAAAATGGTTGATTATCAAACAAGGCGGGTTACAATTACATCGGAAAGCAGCACCTTTCTTCCTCGGATTAATTCTCGGCGAGTTCGTGGCGGGGAGTCTCTGGAGTTTTTACGGAATGGCGACAGAGACCCGGATATTCCCCTTTAAGGATTGGTAACCTATCTCCTGCTGCTTATCTTATCGGTTTTGACTTGACAAACCCTACGCACTTTGCTAAAATTACATGAAAATAGCACAGCGGTTGGCGTGCGCGAAACATCAAACTCGAACACTCTCCAAATACCAACGAGCTCAACACTTTAACCCATTAGGCTCCCACAAGGAAAAAAATTATGGAGACTCTCAAAGACTTTGAATTCAAGCAGAGAAAATATATGCCTGTCTTTCCAAAAGCGAGTGGGAAACCGACGATCTCCATTGAAGGATACCCCGGCGAGGACGATGAACCTATGGCTGCCACAGGATACCATGCGGAACAGATTTCTAACTTTTTTGACCAACTCTATCGATATTTTGCAATCAATCCGCATATCTATGTTGGCGTTGACAATTTCATCTATTATCGTAAAGGCGACCTCACAAAAGTCGTCGCGCCAGATGTTTATGTTGTCTTAGGCGTTGATAAATTTCCGCAACGGCGCAGTTTTTACACGTGGTCCGAAGGTGCGGTTCCCACCGCAGTTTTTGAATTCCTTTCGGATTCAACGGCGAATCAAGACCGGAATGAAAAAGTTCAATTGTATTTGATGGACATGGGGGTTCCAGAATACTTCATCCATCAGCCTGAAATGGAGAAGCCGCCGGAGTTTCGAGGGTGGCGGCGAAGTTCATCGGGTGACATCAGCGAAATCCTACCGGACACGCAAGGGGGGTTGTTCAGCGAGACGTTAAATCTCTTGTTTCGCTGGGAGGATATCCTGCCTAACGAAGTGCGACTCTTACGTCCCTATCTGCCGGACGGCACCCTAATCACGACTTCTATGGAAGAGGAGCATCTGAGAATAGAGGAGAAGCGTCTGAGAATGGAGGAGCAGCATCGGAGAATGGAAGAGGAGCGTCTGAGAATGGAGGAGCAGCATCGGAGAATGGAGGAGCAGCATCGGAGAATGGAAGAGGAGCGTCTGAGAATGGAGGAACAGCGTCTGAGAATAGAAGAGGAGCGTCTAAGAATGGAGGAACAGCGTCTGAGAATAGAAGCGGAAGCGCGTGCCGAAGAAGAAACGAGACGACGACAGGCTTTAGAGGCTGAATTAGAACGTCTCCGGGGAGGTTAGGTGTCTGTTCTGATATTCTTTTGAGAAATGCTTATTTAAACCTCATCTAACCGTACCCGATGCGAAGTGTAAAATTAATTCTTATTTTGATAATGAGACCCATTATCCTAATAAATTTGTGATAATGAAACCCATTCTCATATTTTTCTTTGCCTAAGTAATGATATTTTCGCTGAGAATCCAGATGGGGCCTGGATTTAACACCCAATTCCCTCCTTGAAGGGACGCTGACGGCAAGCTATTTACGCGCTTAGAATAATGAACTACCCTCATATAAGTTAATGTCTATAGTATTTTAAAAGGAGAAAAATTACCGATGAGGTTTTATTTCCAATTGCCTTTAATTTGTATTACGGTTCTAATGGTAGTATGTCCTTGTTTCCTTGGAATGGCTCAACTAATGGAAGAACCAATACCAGGTCCGAAAATAGAGGGTCCCTGGCTTTGGACGATTGTCCCAATGGGTCAAGACACCACTGATGCTGATTTAGGAAAGGATCACCTCGCAGCCTTCACCAACGGAGCCGTGACAGAGAATCAGATTGCCAAAAATGGCGCAACGGCTTACACAGCACTCGGAGACACGGGGGCGCAGTGGTTTCCCCATAGCATCTCAGCAACAGATCCTGATAACATCAGCGGAATGTTGCGGGTACTGGAGGGTCTCATACTACAATCAGGTAATATCAATATAGATGCTTATAATGCTTTGTTTACAGGTGGTCGTAACAAAGTTGCTTACGGGTCGATCATCTTGAATTCACCTCGGAGACAAAATACGCTGATGTTCGCCGGGAGTGACGATAATCACAGGGTCTGGCTTAATGGACAGTTAGTCCACGATCAACTTGATTGGAATTATGCTCACGATTACCAAGAAGCCTTCCCTGTTACGCTGAAACGCGGAAGGAATGTGTTGCTTGTTGCCGTTCAAGATGATGGTGGAGGCAGGCGTTGGGGCGGCTTTTTTGGTTTTGAAGATGGCACGGCGTATAGTGTTGTTGAGGAAGGATTTGCTGAGGAAGCGATAATTGAGGAGGAACTTGTTGAGGAAGGAATAGCTGCTACTGGAGCGGGTCCAAAAATAGAGGGGCCTTGGCTCTGGATGATTGTCTCGACGGGTCAAAAAGGCGGTAAAGCTGCCGCTATTTCAGGAAGAGATTACCTCGCGGCCGCCAGCGGCGGAGCCGTGAAAGAGCAGCAAATTGCCAAAAATGGTGTAAAGGCTGGTGCCCTGGTCGGAAACAGGGCGTGGACACCGGGTGAACTCGGATCCACAGGAGGTAATAACATCGGAGAGACGGTGAACGCTATTGGCTTGGGCAGCGGCGATATAGATAACCACGTCGCTTACGGTTCGATCGCCTTCAATTCGCCCCGCAAACAGAACACTACAATGTATGTCGGGAGCGATGATGCCGTCAAGGTCTGGCTCAACGGCAAATTGGTTCATGACAACCCCCTTGATCGGGGTGCTGATGACTACCAAGAGGACTTTCCCGTCACGCTGAAAAAAGGTAAAAATACTTTATTTCTATGATCCAGACGAGAATATCGTTGAGATTTACGCGAAAACCCCGTATAAGGTGCCACAACCTTTTTCAGAAGATGTGGACCTTGATTTGGACGAGGATACGTTGATGAAGATCGCTGAGACTGGATCACCTTAGGAAAACCAAACTAACAGTCTATACTACATCGTGGCAGCTTAGGTTATATTAGAGGGTATGTTTGCCAAACAGAAAAGGGCGAGGCACAAAGCCGAAGCCATCCTCGCCCAACGGAGTAATATTTCGATTAGGTGTTAAGAAAGTCCTTGTAAGCTACCAGTGCTATCGCCTATTTGTGCCACCTCAACATCCATACGATTGAGCATTGACAGCCATAGGTTGTTCAGGGGAGTCTCTTTTGGATAACGGATGTGACGTCCGGTTTTGATCGTGCCGCAACCACCGCCTGCGAGTATAATGGGGAGATCGTGGTGGCTGTGTCGGTTGCCGTCTGCGTTTCCGCTACCGTACAGAATCATCGAATGATCAAGGAGCGATCCATCGCCTTCAGACGTTGCGGCGAGTTTTTCCAAGAAGTATGCCAACTGCTCGGAATGGAAAACATCAATCCGCTTGATTTTTTCTATCTTCTCTTCATCGCCACTGTGATGTGACAGATAGTGGTGCCCCTCTGAGACATCGACAAACGGATAGGGTCTGTTACTTCCCTCATTTGCGAGGACGAAGGTCGTAACACGGGTTATATCCGCCTGAAATGCGAGTACCATCAGGTCCATCATGAGATGCAGATGCTCCTGATAATCTTCTGGAATTTCCTCCGGTACGGTATAGTCTGGGCTTTCAACCGGTGGAAATTTTTCAGCTGCTTCGATTCTCAATTCAATGTCTCGGATAGAGGAGAAGTACTCATCAAGTTTGCGGACATCGTTCCCTGTGACGTGTCGGCGCAGGTCTTTTGAGTCCTGCATCACGAAATCGAGGACGCTTTTGCGCCGCTGATCGCGTTCTTCCCGTTCTGTATCTGGAAGGGTTGAGAAGAGACGCTCAAAAGCGAGTTTTGGGTTTACCTCTTTAGGCAGGGGCTGCGTAGCAGAACGCCACGACAACGTTGATGAGTAGACGCAGCTATAACCGGAGTCGCAATTGCCTGCCCTTCTGCCGGGATCAATTCCGAGTTCAAGCGAAGGCATCCGGGTCCGTCTGCCGACGTGCGATGCAGCGACTTGGTCAACAGAAACACCGGCATGAATGTCAGCACCATCGGTTTTACGGGGCTGTGCGCCTGTCAGGAAGGCAGCCATCGCTCGGGCGTGATCGCCACCACCATCCCCGTTCGCGCGTGCTTTGTCAGCGGTCAGTCCACTGAGTACCAGCATTTTGTCCTTTACATTTTCCAACGGTTTCAAGATATCCGTGAGTTCATAGTCAGTGCCTACCTGCGTCGGTGTCCAATCCTCCATGATTTTTCCATTCGGCACGTAAAGGAAAGCCATCCGATTCGGAACTGTCTGTGCGCTCGTAGGCGCGTTCGCCCACGATGTGATAGGACCCATGACTTCCAGCCACGGGAGGGCAATACTGACACCGAGACCGCGTAAGAATGTTCGACGTGAAAGTTGTTTTGAGATGCTCATAATCCTTCGTCAACTCCTCACAGTTAAAGCAGCAGACTTGCGAAAATCTTCTGCTGTCCCTGTCCAATTTCTCGTTTCACAATGCCTATAACATAATTATATCTTATTTTTTATAACGTGTCAAGTGTTTAGCGTGCGTTTAAAAGTACGGCACCCCTTGTGCATTGACATAAACTGAATAAAGAGATTGACTGCCTGCCATAAAGAGCCTATTTCGTTTTACGCCACCGAAGCAGATATTCGCACAAATCTCGGGAAGGTGAATTTTACCGATAAGCGTTCCGTCTGGCGCGAAGATATGCACACCGTCGTAGCCTTCGCCGACCCAACCTGTGCCTGCCCACAAGTTACCGTCAATATCGCATCGAAGACCGTCAGCGGCACCGGGTGCCATATCAGCGAACACCTGTTTGTTAGCCAAGCGTTCACCGTCTACAACATCATGGATAACGATATTTTTCGGTGGACCGGTATCAGCAACGTAAAGTTTATCATAGTCAGGTGAAAAACATAAGCCGTTCGGTCTCTCGATTTCCTCCGTCACAACGACTGCCTCGCCAGTGTCTGGGTTCAGGCGATAAACGGAAGTCGGCAGTTCAAATTCTGCTTTATGTCCTTCATAATGCGTAAGGATACCGTATCCCGGATCCGTAAACCAGATATGTCCATCAGGATGGACAACTGCGTCGTTTGGGGCGTTGAAGCGTTTGCCCTCGAAGTTGTCTATGAGGACGGTAACCGTTCCGTCATACTCAGTGCGTGTGACACGTCGCGTGCCGTGTTCACAACTGATGAGTCTGCCCTGTCGGTCGCGTGTGTGTCCGTTTGTATAATTAGAAGGTTTGCGATAGACGCTTACTGCGCCAGTGGCTTCCTGCCATTTCAGGATCCGGTTGTTCGGGATGTCGCTCCAAAGGAGGAAGCCACCATCGCCGAACCAGACGGGTCCCTCTGACCAGCGCGCCCCGGTCCATAACCGTTCCACAACGGCGTTGCCAACTTTATATTTTGCAAAACGCGGGTCTATTACTTCAACGGCTGGATCGGGGTAACGGGTAATCGTTTTCCCGTCCGGGAACGTGTCTGCCCAAGCTGTAAGGGAACCTATCGTTTCCAACCACGGTAGGGCAGCACCGACCGCTAAACCACTTAAAAATGATCGCCGTGAAAATTGTTTTGGTGTGCTCATGAACATCTCCCAGATTTACATAACATTAGACGGTTCATATCCTTCGGTATACATAAGCATACGCTCATGAATAAACTCATATTTCTCAGGGCAACAAGAACGGAGTCTATGGGGCGATATAAGATAATGTGCGATACTTTCCGCCATATCCTCATTTGGATTTTTTTCAGAAGCGTAATCAGATACAAACGTTGATCGTTCTTGGGTTGTTGACCAACCCGATTCGCTTGCATCTCGATGCCATCCCCCAAGTTTCGCCCAATCCGCTCTAACTTCTCTATTAAAAACGAAAGCCCAAATAAAATGTGCCTTTTCGTGAGCAATTACGCGCCGAGTCGTATTAGAATTACGGCGGCGAAAAATGGATTCAGCAAACTCTATGTGACCACGACCCGTCCGAGCATAACTCATGCCTCTTTCATCTTCCTCTTCGCCCTTATCAATTCTACGAACTATATATTCTAATCTTGGTATTTTATGGAGTGCCTGCGGGAATTCTTCAAATACCGATATAATGACCATCAGATCTTCATTTTCAAAATTTGAATAGCGTTTTGATGTTTTGCTTGGCGTGCCCTCGGTCAATGAATCATAAGCGGGTACGTATATACCATACCTTTTTTGTAATATTAATTCTATTACAGCTCTGTTTGTCCCATTCTCCGTTAGGAATTGGACGACAGCAGAATATAGTTCCTTTCCGGGTGACAACGCCTCTTGATCCTCTTCAACGGGAAAGATATATCTACTAATCGTAACGAATTTTAACTTATCTTTAAATTCAATCTCAATACCCTTTTCCAAGTTCTTGTCACTTATGCGCCATTGAGAAAAACGTAGGTTCAGCACCCCGGGTATGGATTCAAAGGCTCTTAAAAGCGCGTCTGCCTGTTTTGTCGTCCATGTAGCGTCCAAATAAACAGAGTATTTTTCCTCCAACCGTAAAATAGGACTCTGATTTGGTGTTTCATAAGGCAGTGCATAACAGCCGGATTGGAGAATTATGATAACAAAAAGAATTATATGCGTTGTAATACGTCCCATCACTCGCTCTCTGTGCCACGTCGCAACCGGAACGGGTCGCTTTTGACGATTTCTGTAACCAGTACCGAACTTCTGTAGTCTTCGGTTTCGAGTTGTGCGACGATACGTTCAACAGTCGGTCGGTCGTAATACTCCAAACCTCTCCCCAAAGCATAGGTTAACATCTTCTCTGTCAAAGCGCGTAAGAACTGCTGTTTTCGATCCAAGACGACCTGTCTCAGGTCTACTATGCCGTGTTGTAGTACCGTTCCATCCGGTAATACCGCCGTTGTGTCGATAGCCTGTTCGCCATCTTTCCACCGAAACGCGCCGATTGCGTTGAAGTTTTCAAGCGCGAACCCGATGGGGTCCATTTTCGCGTGGCAGTTAGCACATGCGGGGTCCGCCCGGTGTTGTTCGAGACGCTCTCGGAGCGTAGTCCCATGAACCGCCTCACCCTCTTCTTCTAATTCTGGAACATCCGGTGGCGGTGGCGGTGGCGGCGTACCGAGTATCTGTTCCAGCACCCAGCGTCCCCTTTTGACGGGAGAGGTGCGCGTTGGGTTAGAGGTCACGGTCAAAACGCTGGCGTGGCTAAGTATGCCACCGCGTGCGGTGCCTTGTAACTTGACGCGCCGGAACGATCTACCGCGAATCCGTTCACCCCCCGGGACAGGGTTCTTATGTCCTCTCCAGTTTCCTTGTGTATCCACGATACCGTAGTGGCTCGCTATCGGTTGATTAAGGAAGGTATAGTCGGCATCAATGAGATCAAGCAGACTCCTGTCTTCTCGAAAGATCGATTCAACAAAAAGTTCGGTCTCCTTTTGCATAGCCAAGCGTAAGCCGCCAGTGAAATACGGAAATTTTTCGAGATCCGGCGCGACCGTTGTCAATCGTTGAATCTGAAGCCATTGGGACCCGAAACTGCTCCCTAATTCAGATGCCTTTGCGTCAGCTAACATGCGTTTAACTTGGGCTTCCAGATTGATGGTGAGTTGTTTTTTCTCGGCGAGTTCAAGGAGTTCGTCGTCTGGCATGCTGCTCCATAAGAAATAGGAGAGCCGAGAAGCGAGTTGGAATTCATCAATCGGATGCGGTTCTGGCGTTTGTGGACGGTCATCGAGTTCCAATCGAAAGAGGAATTTCGGTGAACAGAGAATAACTTTAATCGCTTCTTGGATACTCGCTTCCCACGGCACTCCGTCCACTTGAACAGATTCTGCAAACTGCGCGAGTTGTTCGACTTCGTTGTCGGTCGGTGGACGGCGGTAGCCTCGGCGGAGCAAGCGTGTTAGCACCTCGCGGGTCTGTTCGGCTTGGGAAATTCCGGGTGTGCATGCCAGAATCTCGAAATGAGATTTAGGTCTGGTTTCTAAGGGACCCTTTGACCAGAGCACGCGAATCTGAAGTTTAGCGTCTGGTTCACCTTCTTTTGGCTTCAGCATCGCGATGCCGACGTTTTCAATGTTCGGAATACCGGTAAGATGGACTCTAATCGTCCGGTTTTTTTCGGGGCTGCGAGCGGTAATCTTAAAAGCCTTCAAAACCTTGATATTATTGTCTACTGTCGGATCTACACCCACTAAACGTGTAAGTTTCTCCGGTGGGGTTACGTGCGCTAATGCGTCGCCTTGAATGAATAAAACAACCTCTACAGGGGTGTCGCTCTCCGTCTCAGCATAAAGCACTGCGTGGTAGATAATTTCTGCGTCGGGTGCTATGTTGAAATTGTCTGCGCCTGTTGTAAACGGACCGGATTTCCACGGCTCTGCGGCGGTTGGATCGAGCAGGCGGTAGCGTTCATCAGGAACATCATCGTGAGTTGGCTCAAGAATTTTTCCGTTTCGGTAGGATCTGGAGGGAGGCAGCGGATCCAATACGATAACGCGCGAAACAATTGCCTCCGCGGCTTCAAGATAGCGCTCCATCAGCAGCGGTGACATAGAGAGGACATCGCCAATGTTATCAAATCCGTGTCCGACATCATCGGCGGGGAAATTTTCCGTCGGATTGAAATCGGCACTGAGCAGATCTCGGACTGTGTTTTTATACTCAACCCGATTGAGTCGACGGACTGTGACGCGTCCAGGATCCGGTTTTGCCGTGCGGTCTGCGTGTTCAAAGATGGCTTCAATATGCGCAACAAAAGATTCCAATGCTTCTATTGATGGCTGTCCGCTATCTTCTGGTGGCATCTGCGTTGTTTCTACCATGTCCAGCACCCGATCCCAAACCTCACGATCCTTAATCAAGGAAGGGTTATCTGTGTATGAATCCAAGGAGAGTTCAGCGGCGGGTTGGTCACCCGCGTGACAACTGAAACAGTACTGTTCTAAAAATAGCGCGCCATTTTTAGAAAAATCGGTGGTATCCTTTTCACCGGGGTTGGCGGTAAAGGCAACGAGTGCCAGCATCAAAATCAGACAAAGACATCGTAGGGTGTAATTGGACAGAATCATTGATCTGCTCCCTGTGCTAAAAGGGTCGGATCTTGTTTGCTATAAACAAATGTGTCTTGACTATTACAAACGTTCTTCTCTATAGTTATAATACCATAGCACAGAACGCAAAGTCAAGTTCTGAGCAAAATTTGCGTTTTAAAACTGAGGCTGCTAAAATAGGGGCACCGGATATTGATTTTGTCCTCTCTTCGTTTCGCAGGGTCTCCGTGCCCTGTGTGCTCTGATTCAGACGGGCACGGAGACCCATCCAAACATCTTTATATTTTCGGGGGATCTTAAGCCATGAATATACACGAGCAAGAGGTAATCGTAGAGGCATCGGCGTTGCAAAGCGTCTGTAGCCGACTGTATCAAAAAGTAGGGGTTGCTAAATCGGATGCGGATACCATTGCAGAAATGCAGGTACTGATGGACTTACGAGGTGTTCATTCGCACGCGACACGCGCTGTCCCGCGTTATGTTCGCGGTATCATCAACGGCGATATAAATCCGATCCCGGAACTACAAGTGCTTGAAGATAATACCGCTTCTGTCTTACTGAATGGCGATCGTGGGTTAGGACACCTTGTGGGTGTCCGCGCAATGAATATGGCGATTGAGAAGGCGAAATCTGCTTCGATTGGCGTGGCTGTTGTTCGCAATAGCAATCACTTTGGGGCTGCCTCCAGTCATGCAATGCGAGCCGTTTCGCACGATATGATTGGTTTTGCAACGACGAATGGACTGGGTGTGAATGTCGCTGTCCATGGTGCCAGAAGCACTTCCATTGGAAACAACGCGCTCTCGTTCGCGATACCCGCAGGCGAAGAGCCACCCATCATCCTGGATATGGCATGCGGTGCCGCTGCCGCGGGAAGGATTGGGACAGCGCGACTCTATCAGGAGAAAATTCCGTTGGGATGGGGACTCGATGCCGATGGCAATGAGACGGATGATCCGAGCAAGGTTGCTGCTATCCTACCCGCTGCGGGTCCTAAAGGCTCTGCGCTTGCGATTGTGATGGATGTCTTATGCGGTCCATTGAGCGGTGGGTTGATGGGTATCAACAAGCACTATCAGCCCGGCGATGCCCCCCTTGAGAAACGCGTATCTTCACACTTTTTCTTTGCGATTAACATCGCCAGTTTTACCTCCCTCGCAGAGTTTAAAGCCGAGATTGATCGACAGATTCAAATGACGCGGCGAGCTACGCCACGTAGCGGGTTTACGCGCGTCACGCTTCCCGGTGAGATTGAATGGGAACTCACCCAAGAACGCCGGGCAAACGGGATACCGCTCCACCGAGAACCCGTGCGGGAACTTGAAACACTTGCTGACGAATTAGGTGTTGACCTTCCGTGGGATCGGCAATGAATTCCTCCTTGCAACTACCTCCCATTAATGGATGTCAGGATGCCCGAACTTGTTCGGGAAAAGTGCGCTGTCCCGGATTTGGTCTGGGAATAGACCAAATCCATTCCTTGTATTACATTTAAATTCTGGCATCCATCCATAGTTAACCTTCACATAGGTAAACTTATCTCTTAAAACTAAATAGCCCTGTTACACACCCGTAAAATATTGCAAAGACGTTAGCCAATGTGATATAATATTTTAAGAAGAGAGAACCGGCAAAGTGTATAGCACTCGCCTGATTCTGCCTACTTAGTCTGAGAATGTATCAATATAGTACGAGGAAATCTGAAAGCGAGTTGTCGGAACGCCAATACGGAACCGGAGCAAGAATTTGCGGATTGATGAGATTATATGGCTACAACAATTTGTTGAAAAATTAGCGATAAAGCACGATGTAGAAAAAACCGAAGTTGAGGAAGTTTTAGCCAATCACCCATATTTTCGTTTCGTCTCTAAAGGCGATCGGCCAGGGGAAGATGTCTACTCGGCTATGGGACAAACGGACGCGGGCCGTTATCTTATCGTTGTTCTTATCCTAAAGTCAAATCATCGGGCGTTAATTGTCAGCGCAAGGGATATGGACAAAACGGAGCGAAGGAATTATGGAAGACAAAAATAAAAAACGGGATCCAATGCCCCCTCCCGATGCAACGCCAGAGGAGATCGGTGAATTTTGGGATACGCATAGCCTTGCTGACTATTGGGACGAAACCCACGAGGTGGAATTTCAGGTTAATCTCAAATCACCCCAGGATCTGTCCTCAAGCGAAAATAGACCAGCTGATCAAGGCAACGCGCTTTCGGCAGAACAGGGTTGGCGAAAACTAAAAGAACTCATTCAGTCAATGAAACCTGCAGACTTTGAAAAACTTACTGCCACACTGCTGACATCATTTCTCGAAGACCGTTTTGTAGTTGCGAGATCTGGGGATCAACCAAGAGGCGATGCTAGAAGTGTGTCTCATAATGTATCAATACAAGCGAAGAGATACACTGGAGGAAACCTTCCTGATGTTAAAACAATTGAGGGGGATATTGGTCAAGCGAGGCGAGATCGAGCATTAAATCTTCAAACCTATGTGTTAGCTGTCTCTCGCGATACAGAGCAGTTGAGTTATGAATTGGATGCCATTGCTAGGGAAACTAGCGTGGATATTGTTACGCTTGAACTTTCTGACGAACTATCGGACCTCGGGGCATTATGCGTTACCTTCTGGGAGGATATCCGCCATTTCTTCGACCTTTCAAATACCAGTCAGGAATTCTTGGCTTGGATTCAAAAAGCAAAGGATGATTCAAAGACCAAAGAGAAAGTGAAGGGTGTCCGAAGCAAATTAGAGGACGGAATTCAAACCCAAAAGCATGTTCAAAAGGATATTGAAGAATATCTACTTGAGCGTTTTAGCACGGACACAGGTTTCAATTCGATTAATTTGTCCGAAGCAATAGAACGAGAAACTATAGAATCAAGAATCTTGGATTGGTGGGAAACCACATGGAACCCCGTCTGTTGTCTTGAAGGTGAGGAAGGGTATGGAAAATCGTGGCTTGCCGCCAAGTGTATGAATACAATTCGTGAGAACGAAAATATTGTCACTTTTTGGTTAGACAGTAAAGATTGGAAGAGTGCCGAGTCTATATCTCATTTGCTGTGTACCTGTTTCAGTTCAATCTACCCGTCTTATGCACAAGCGAAAATCACCAAGCTGCAAAATAAGCCTGCAAAAATCTGGCGTAAAACGCTTATTGTCCTGGATGGTGTCAATGAATGGAATGCAATTGAGGCAGCACAGCGAATTCTTAGTGAATATTTTAGGCATAGTAACGAATTGACAGATAGAGTCCGTTTTTTGTTAACTATCCGTTCTTTGGATAACTATCCAAGTTTTAAGAGTTACTTGCCGGAAGACTGCCATAAAATTTCTGTTGATCCTTTTAATGACTTTGAATTCCAGAAGGCACTCACCCAAAAAGGGCTCCAACTTGATGATTTACCAGATTCATTAAAGGACATTGCAAGAATTCCTCGGTATTTTCAGAGATGTGCTGAGTTACGAGATGAGCTCGGTTCATTTGATGTTGTCACCAAGGAAATGGTTTTATTAGTGGATTTGTCCGACAAAATTAAACACTCAGACCCGCAGGTTAAAGAAAAACTCGGTTGGTTCCGTCTTGAGGATCCTAAAAATTTTTTTTTACATCTAGCGAAACAAATAAAGTGGGACAAAATTGATGCTGCACCGGAGAAGCTGGGTCAATCTTTAAAAGAATGCTTTTCCGACTATTCTAAAATTCGCCTCGACTTAGCCGAACAAGGCATTGTAAGGAATGCAGAGGAGTTTGATGTAAAGTTAAATACTGATCACGTCTTGCTTTGTTGGGCACTTTATCTCTCCAGTCTTTTTGACAGTGTGGAGTCTACCAGAGTTGAAGATTTACTTGAGCGTTTTCAGCAAGAACTTGAGCCTATCCTTCAGGAAGATGTAAGAACAGAGGCACTATTTGCTGCCTTGCAATTATCTGCTATATTTCCAAATACTAATCTTTCACAGGAACAACGCTCACAAAAACGAGCTGCTTTAATGCTTGCTTGGTTTCATAGTCACAACGCACAAATTACCGACGATCGGTTATCCTTTTGGGCAGAAAAAGATACCGATGCTTACGCCCAAGTTGTTGAATTTGAATTTAGACATCACAATTCTCTAAATTACGAAGATACACTCATTGAGCCTTTGGCGAAAACTTGGTTAAACAAGAAAGGCGATCTTAATCGCTTGGCAGCGCGTCTTACCAAATGGCTTCTGCCTACATACACTGATGATACTCCGGAAGACGTTGTTTATACACATACTGAGGGGCAGCGGTCTCCTCGGGAAAAGGATAATATACAATTCCGATTATTAGACGCGGCAATCTCAGTTTTATCCCAACGACCAGATTATCAATTATTAGAGGCTCTTGCGCGTTGCTATGGAATCCTGCAGAATAACACAAGGTCTCGCAAAGGCCTCAGTAGACTAGCACAATTTGATGAGACTCTCGGCAAGTTGATGCGATGGAACTACACCGAAGTGTTCTTGGATGATCTATGTTCGTTAGAAGAACGACCTCAAGCCGATGAATTTCTATTGAAAGGAGTTGAACGACTAAAGACTCATTTTAACGGAGTGAACGTGCCACGCTTTAATGTCGCTATTGATCGCATACGTAACCACGAACAGCTGCTAACGAGTAAATCACCAGAAACTAATGCGAATTGCTGGTATTATGGACTTGACTGTTTAGCGGTTCGTAAAGATTTGCTTGGTTTGTGCGGCGAAGATCAGGATGAACTCAAGAGGATTTTATGCCATATCTCAACTAGTGCTGAACTAAAACTAAGCGAAAGCTTAATTCCATGGATCGCTAAATATGAGTTTGAGAGTTATGCAAAATTTGCATGCGACTTTAAGATTACCGCCTTAAATCCCAAATACCCGTCGTATACGTTTCTTACAACCGAAGGACTTATTTTTCAAGAAGACGATTGCGAAAGAATTACGGAAGCCATTCTTGAAATGAAGGAGAATCTGGCCCAAGGTAAAGATTTCCGTTCAGATGTTGAATTATTAACTTCTTTGTTAACGGAAGTTCTTCTTTTCTCTGCTTCTGAAGAGCAGTTAACCGGTTGGTTTGAATTTTTGGCTTCACACGAGTCACTCAGAAAATCAATTTTTTATGAGGCTCCATCAATTTTGCTTGAGGCACTATTACCAAAGTCAATTGTGGAATTTGTACAGCGGAAATTGGAAGCCTCGCCCAGTAACCAATTTGCCTCTGATACAGAGTCGGAAAAAATTACGGAGGGAGATTTCTGGTCGTGGATATACTTATGTGCGTCCGATAATGATGAAACCACAGTAACATGGGCATTTGAAAATCTAAAACAAAGAGAATCCGATTTACGAACCATGACTTTTTGTTTCCTCAATAAAGCGAGATTGGATTCAAACCGATTTTTATCAGAAATCTTCACTGACAAAGAAGTGAGAAAACATCTGTTTCTTAAAGACGGTTGGTTTTTTAGTGCTCCTATTTATGAAGGCGAAAACTCGTACTCCTATGAAGATTTAGTGTCTGTGCTACCCCAAGAAATCGTGGGATCTTTCCTCTGTGCACCACAACGACGTGACGACTTGGCACGATGGGGGAAAGAACTTATGGAGAGGAGGTGTGCAATTCTCCAAAGTGATGAGATAAATCGCAATTCTGCTGAGGAATTACGGTTTACGGTCAACCGAGAAGTTCTTCAGACTTGGGCATCACATAACACAAGCGACTTTTTACAATTGGCGGATGAATATTTCACCTTACTTTCCAAATCGGGATGGTATTGCCGAGGTTTGTATGAATTCATGGATAATATCCTCTGCTTGCTGTTGCGTTTCCAACCTACTACCGCAATGCAATATTACCGCCAATCAAAAGCGAAAGGCAGTAGGACAATTTTTTACACATACAGCGGCGTAGAATCTTTTTTTGCACAACTTTGGCGGGTTGAGGAGTGTAACTTACCTGGGCATCAAGACCTAAGGCTCGCATTGCTTGAGGAATGTCTAAATGACGAAGAAATCATGTTCATGACACTTGCTGCTTTAGCAGGAAAAGGCGAAGAAGAGTTATGGAATTTGGTAACAGAGGCGTATTTGGCAAGTCCCTATGCAAAGGAACGCAATTTGGGTGTTTCGATTTTACCGTGGTTTGGGAACGCCGAAGCGATTAAGGAACTTGAACGGTTGAAATCAGAGGACTCAAGCCTTTGGGTGCGTGAGCACGCTACCTGGGGTTATGAAGTGGCACAACAGGAACGAAGTTGCCGAGAAGTTTACAGAGAGGCTCTACAAACACGCGATCTGTTCAAAATCTCTGCGGTTTTTGAGCAAATAAAGCCCGCGCTCTCACCTACTGCCCGATGGTGGCGTGAAATTGAACACAAGAAGTTCCGTGAGCAATCACAAGACATCGATCCCAGACTCGCTGCTCTCGTTGATCGATTTTGGCACCGATGGGGAAACTCCCAAAAAACGAAACGTAATATTGAAATCTTTGGGAGAAAACTTAAGGATTACTGCCGAGGTGAGAAACTTTCAGGAGGTTCAACGCCGCGACTCGCCCCTTGGTGGAAACCATCTTCGGATTGAGGTAGTTTACAGCAATTTCATGAAGCCTAAGAAAATCGGGGAGATTAACACCTTAAAATTCTACTTTGAAATTCTTAACTTCCATGAGAAGCATCTAAAAATAAAAAAGAACTTAAAATCCGCGAAATCTGTGTAATCCGCGAAAATCCGCGATTCAGACAATTCGACACATAACACTCCAAAATCAACGGTATGAATGCCTTATGGCATTCCCCTGAAGCAAAGAGACGTATTCCCTCCTATCCTGTAAATCCTGATTCAGACAATTAAGGCATCCTCACGTCAGAGGCGTGATATGTCGGGTGCGTAAAGTTTTTGACCCTAAACCCTCAAGAATATAAATCACTTACACATTTTAACTTGACAAAATTTAGCAAATATAGTATAATATATCATAAGACTTTCCAAAGAGGTGAATATCGTATCAATCTACAAAATACTGACGACCGACAGCCAATAGCCGACAGCCAATAGCCACAAAAAAATGTTACACTTTTCGCCAAATTATTTTTTTCACAAGAGAAAATTAAACGTCAACGAACCCTTACGGCCACTAAGTTTTCTGACGTTACACACCACACACAAAATGTTACACCAGTGTAACATTTTTAGCGGAAATTACGAAGAAATATATCTTTAAGTTAATACTATATTCATGTTCGTTACTTTCATAGTAACCCTCCAAAAATCCTAACAGGAAAAAATCGTCTAAACCCACGTCACCCGTGGCGTTACCGTGGTAGTTCCGAGAAACGAAAAATGCGGATTCATAGTAACAGCAAAAAAACAACCTTTTCATAGGAAGCCGACAAACCCACGTCATACCTGACTTTATGGGGGTTTTAAAGGCACAATTTTCAAAACGTTACTATGAAAACTATGAAAACTATGAAAACTATGAATCACGACACCGCTGAACCCCGGTTCATGCCATAAGGCATGAATACCGTTGATTCCCTACGGCTATAGAAAACATTTGACTTATGTTGGAAAGTTGTGTATAATTATAGTTTCTAATTTTAGAGACCCTGCTGTGGAGGTAATTATGCACCTGATTACGCTAAAACCTTGGTCAGAAACGGATATTCTTGAGACAGTTGAAAACAGCCTGAAAATAAAAAACCATCCCGAAAAATATAGACACGCTGTCGGTGGGAAAAGTCTCTGCCTGCTTTTCCAAAAGACCTCCACACGGACACGATGCGCAGGTGAGGTTGGCATAACACAACTCGGTGGACATGCACACTACCTCGATTGGCGGACGACCAACTTTGCGTTAGCCGATCTCGGCGACGAAATGCGCGTCCTCTCAGCGTACGTTGATATTATCTTAGCCCGTTTCTTGAAACACGCCGAACTCGTTGAGGCAGCAGCCGCTGCAACCGTCCCTGTAATTAACGGTTGCTGCGATAGATACCATCCGACACAGGCTCTCGGTGACCTGATGACAATACAAGAGCACCTCGGCAGACTCGAAGGTGTTAAACTCTGTTTTATCGGTGTGCATAACAACGTCTGTAATTCGCTGATTGCTGCTGGAATGAAGGTCGGCGTTGAGGTTTCAGTCGTCGCACCAGAGGTAAATCCCGCCGCTGTTGATAAAGAGTTGTGGAACGAGGCTTCGCGGAAAGGACTCTATAAGCCGATTGACACCGATGCTGCAGGTGTTGAGCGTTCATTGGAGCGGGTCATCGCTGAAAGCGATATTGTCTATACGGATACGTGGGTGGACATGGAATTCTTTACAGACCCGGCTTTTGCAAAGGAACGGAAACGGCGGTTAGAAAAGATGATGCCGTATCAATTGAACGCCAAACTACTGCAAGCGCATGAATGTCGGATTATGCACTGTCTTCCTGCGCATCACGGCTATGAAATTTCAGGCGAACTCGTCAACGATGAACGTTCAATTATATTCGACCAGTCGGAGAACCGTCTCCATAGTATGAAAGCGATCTGTCTCAAATTGCTTGAAGAATCCTAATCCATAACCGAAATTTGATGAATACTCACAACGAAACGCTAAAAAATCTGGAATGTAGCAAGTGTGGTGAAACCTATCCACACACCGAACCACAGAATGTCTGTACCACTTGTGGAAAGCCGCTACTTGCCCGTTACGCCCTTGAAGCATTGGCAGGAACATGGCAGCGCGACACGCTTCTATCCCGCCCTGCTTCGCTCTGGCGTTACAGGGAGCTCCTACCGATAGCAACACCTGAAGACATCGTGACGCTCGGAGAGACAATGACACCACTTGTCCATACGAAAAGGTTAGGGACGGAGTTTGGACTCCGAGAAGTTTGGGTGAAAGATGAATCTCGGCTGCCTACTGGCAGCTTCAAGGCGCGCGGTTTGGCGATGGCGGTATCCAAAGCGAAGTCACTCGGACTTAAAGCATTAGCGATCCCTTCGGCTGGCAACGCTGCGACGGCACTTGCGGTTTATGCCGCTGCTGCGGGTATTGCCGCACATATTTTCATGCCACAAGATACACCCGCCTTCAATAAGCAGACGTGTCAACTTGCTGGGGCAAACGTTACGCTGATTGACGGTCTAATTACGGATGCTGGCAGAATTGTGGCAGAGCGGAAGGAACAAGAAGGTTGGTTTGACGTATCAACCCTGAAAGAGCCATACCGTGTGGAAGGTAAAAAGACGATGGGGTTTGAGCTTGCGGAACAGTGCAATTGGGAGCTGCCAGATGTCATCATCTATCCTACCGGTGGTGGCACAGGAATCGTCGGGATGTGGAAAGGCTTTGCGGAGTTGGAAGCAATCGGTTGGATTGGCGAGAAAAGACCTCGGTTCATTTCGGTGCAATCGACAGGATGCGCGCCGATTGCCAAGGCATGGGAAGAAGGTGCAATGGAAGCAACGCCGTGGCATAATGCACAGACCGTGGCGAGCGGTTTGCGTGTGCCACAAGCGATCGGGGATTTTCTGATTTTAGAGGCGATACGTAAAAGCAACGGTGCCGCGATTGCCGTCACGGACGAAGCCATCCATGAGGCAATGCAATTGCTCCCAACAACCGAAGGGCTCCTGACGTGTCCCGAAGGCGCAGCGACAGTCGCAGCACTCAAACAACTCGTCTCAAAAGGCATGATTGAACCTTCCGAGCGCGTTGTGCTATTCAACACGGGTGGGTATCAGTAGTTATTCGCGGTTCGCGGTTCGCTAACGCTCCTCAAGATAGTCGTAAGTCGGCTTCCCCGTTGTCTCCGTTTCAGATGCTTCCGATGCTCCTGTCCTCAAGTGATAGCCCACCTCATACTTGCGTACCGACACGATTGGGTAAGGACCGTCAAATCCAGTGATTACGCCTTGTACCTCAACGGGTTTATCGTTATCCGCTGCATCAAGTCGCAGCCGATCGAATTCAGGATTCGCACTGAAGACGAACTTCTGTTCTTCATTACCAGCTGTCATGGCATGGTGGATATTCGAGGTATCCGGTCGCCAGCGTCGCCACGATGGTACGTTTCGGAGATAACTCCGAGCGAAACCGGGATGCGCAAATAGATCACCGCGAATGGTCGCTTCGCTTTTAAGGACGCGGGAAAACCCAAGCCCATGCCTGCCTCGGAAACGCGAGTCGTTGAGTTGACGCATGATGTCATAGACATCAAACGTATGGGTTTCACTGTATTTAGAGACCCCTTGGCGAGGTTTAATCTTCACAAGGGTACTAAAAATCCGTTTTCTTCCATTCTTATCAACAGGTATCTCGAAGGTGATGTCTTCGGCATCAGCCCACGGTTCTAATAAACGCCGAATCTGGTGTGCATCCCTGTTGCTGACGACATCCGAAATCTCTACCTGTAAGACAGCCACTTCAGCCATGCTTACCATACTAATCCCAACAAATAGAAGGACTACCACTAAAGTTAGGCAATAGAAATGCGTACGTTTCATCTTGATCCCCTCGCTTCATTTATAAGTTTTGCTTTTCTTACCCTATTAGACACCTTTCAACGCAAAAAGTTTCAAAAAAGTTTACATATCCCTATAATTTTCCGCTTTGTCGTTGGAATCTTGCCAACCAGCTTAATTCGACGATATAGTACAGGACTGGCAAAACAAGAAGCGTCAAGAGCAGAGCAATATAGAGCCATTACTAAAGGTTTTCAAGTCTGCCCGATTTCGTGCAATTGGGTATAAAGCATGCCCTATTTTGTGCAGTACTGTCTGGATTGTTTTCCAAAACCGTCTACTCACGTATTGTTTCAGAATCGGCACAAAATTTGCTATACTTATACTATTTCTAATTGTATATCTCTCAAACGCGCCTATAAAATTTCTTGCGAATTTAAGGGAAATTATGTTAAGATTTATAAATAGAAGTGGCGCGTAGAGCGCGCACTTAACGAATTATACATTGCGCGCTTACGGAGCGCACACAAAGCAAAAGAGGAGATATAACTGATGAAGAAGTTGTTTTTGGTAGTGATGGTGTTAGGGCTGGCGGTTGCTACCAGTTATGGACAATATAACGGTGAATGTTGGGTTGTCAGCGGTGGGGAGACGATTTATAAGTTATATGCTAATGGACAGGCAGATCCGACAGTTATCCCGAATTTAACCCAAGCGAGTGCTGCAGAAGTGAACCCAGCAGATGGTGTCGTCTGGATTGCGGTTTCAGCGGCAAATACTGTCTATCGTTATGATCCAAACAGTGGTGCTTTTAGCGAGATACCAGACATTACGCGTCCGAACCAGATCGCCATTAATCCGGCAGACGGTTCAGCGTGGATCGCTGGACTTGATGCTGTTAAAAAAGTATCCGGCGACGGAACGCAAGTTATTGCGGCAATAGCGGCGCACGAACCGGCTGTGGCAGTCAATCCTAAAGACGGGTCTGCGTGGATAACAAACGCCCGAGGTCCAATCGCACGTTACGACGCTGCTGGCAATAAAATCGCAGATGCGCCATCGATGGGTGAACCAAAAGGTGTAAGCGTTGACTACGAAGGCAACGCTTGGATTGCTGATAGCCAACACAGTGTGCTTATGCGGGTATCCCCGACTGGGGCAGAACTTGTAAAGATTACAGATATTCCGAATCCGACCTCTCCACGTATCAATCCGATAGATGGAAGTCTCTGGGTCGTTTCTCAACAATCTCTGTTAATAAATTTGGCACCAGATGGAACGAAAAAGAATGAATTTTTAGCGGGAATGGCAATCGTGGCAATAGCACTTTCACCGGCGGACGATGGTATCTGGATAGCAGACCTGCTCGGTGAGACCTTCCAAGGCGAGATTAGTAAATGGAATGCCTCAGGTCAAGCACTATTCAAGAACCCTATTCCACAGCCTTCTTCCCTTTCCGTTGGATATTGGACAGGAAACTAAATCGCGGGATTGTGTCGTGATATTTGCCTCGTAGAGGATAGGCGTGAATCTGGTCCGATAGACACATATTGAGGTACAACATGATTAAGTATTCAGTTTTGGCACAGCATGTAAGTTTTCCGAACTTGCTATTAAAATTAACAATCGGAATCTTCTTTGCCGGTTTTTTTGCAACGAGCGGATTTGCAGAATTGCCAGATTTCCATGTTGATGCCCAGAGTATCACTTTTTCTAATTCCTATCCGGTTGAAGGCGAAGAAATTACCATCTGGGTCGAAGTGAAGAATATCGGTGAAGGCACCCCCACAATGAATGAGGATTTGGTCGTTGACCTTTACGAAGGGGATCCCGCGACACAACCGCTCCAGATTCTCTGTAGTGATGTTATTTTAGAGTTGAAAGCGGGCAGGACAGATCGGGTAGAAGCGAGGTGGCAACCGCCACCCGGTCAGACGGAGATTTATGCCGTTGTTAACCCTACAGGTGATGAACATATTGAAGAAACGAACGCAGAAAACAACATCACGCATGCGACAATTGTCGCAGAGAAGCGGACGTTCCCTGCTGTTACACCAGATCAAATTCAGGAAACAATCAGGAAAGGGATTACTTGGATAAAGGCACAACGCGGCAAACATAGCCGTACCTGTTTACAGTGTGGCACTGAAAATCAGCTTATTTTACTCTGCATCACCTGCGGCGCGAGTCTGAAAGGGTTAGCAGAAAATTTCATTCCCGGGCCCTCATGGAACTTCGGTGAGGATCAGACGCAAGAAACTGCTTTAGCACTCCAGACGCTGTTCGCAACCGGACACACCCCATCAGACCCTGCAGTTCAAGAAGGCTTAGAATTTCTGATTGAACAGAACTGGAATGAATTCGCTGTCTACCAATTCGCAGTAATTATCCCCGTATTAGTTGCCACCCAAGATGAAGCGTATAGGGATCGAACGCAATTCGCTGTTAACCAACTGGTTAAAAAGCAGCTGCCTGTCTTGGGGAGTGAGTTCGCGGATGAACGGGACGATGGCGGCTGGGGATACGGTTTCTCTGCGGACGGTGCGCACATGAACATGGTTATCTATGCGCTGTATACCGCGAAGCAGTGGGGACTTGATATTCCACAGGATACATGGAACCGCGCCGAAAAGTGGGTACGCCGCAATCAAACTGAAACGGGAGGTTGGCTCTACAATTTAGTCGACGAAGGCTCGCCTTGGGCGATAGGGGTCTATGGAAGCATGACCGCGACTGGATTGTGGGCACTCCGGGCATGTGGTGTCCGTGTTGATGATTCACAGATTCAGAAAGGCATCGCATGGGTGAAAAAGCACTGGACGTTAACTCGGAATCCGGGGTCTAATTCCTGGCTTTATTATTATCTACTCTCATTGCAAAGGTTCTGTGATATTCCACCGACTGTAGACACACTCGCTGGCTATAACTGGTATGACGAGATCGCGCAGATGATGGTCACACAGCAAGAACCTGATGGAAGATGGCGCGGCTCTGAAAGCGATTTTTTATCCACATGTTTCTCAGTAATGACTTTGAGCCATGCCTTGGTAGGACCAACGGGACCAAGCATTGGAATCGTGCCGCAGAGCCTTCGGTTTTCCCCGCCCTCGCCGCGGGTCGGCGAACCCGTTAGGCTGAGTGCAACGCTTCGGAACACTGGAACGCCTTTCAACGGGATTCTAAATGCAGAATTCGTTGTGAAGGACGAAAAGGTCGCTACAACTGAAGTGCTTTGGACACCAAAACTCGGAGAGACTGTGGTTTCGGCGGACTGGGTGCCGACAACAGAAGGCGAAACAGAAGTTGTGGCACGCATAGATGTCGCCGATACGAATGAAAAAGATAACACCGCATCGGAAAAACTCACTGTCTATCCGCAGTCTACTGCAGCAACGGATGCCCAATTAGTGAACCCGACAAAAGTGAGCGAAACTGTTTACCAACTCGGCAATGTGCTTTTTGACACCAGCAAGCGTGAAGTAACGATTCCAGGGGAAATCAACATTGTGGGTGGCGATATCAATATTGAATTCTTTGCGTGCGGCACACTTGGAAAAACACATGAGAGTATCTTGATTATTGATGCAGAACCCATTCATATATTTGCAGCACTCGGTGCTTTGGATTATGATGCAGGTATGAATCTCACAGTCGAAGGTGATCCACGTCCTCCCACGGGGTCGCCGGTTGAAATCTGGGTGGAATGGAGTCGTGGCGACGAAGTTGTTTCACGCCGAGCAAGAGAGTTGATATGGAATGCCTTCACGGAGCAGCCGATGCAAGAGACATCGTGGATTTTCAACGGTGGACGGCTCCGCAATAATCAATTCACTGCCCAACTCTTTCACAACATTATTGCTGTCTACCGCGACCCGGATTCACTTTTTAATCATCCCCTACCCACCGGCACCGATGACCGGACATACCGCGTTAACACCGATGTGATACCACCGAAAGGGACCAAGATAAAACTGATCATCCGTCCCGTCGTCGCTTGAAGGGAAAGGAACAACGATGCCAATTTTTGAATACCGATGCAATGACTGCACAACTGATTTTGAAGTGCTTCAACGTGTCAGTGATACCGATACATCTATAACAAAATGCCCACGTTGCGGCGCAGAGGACGCTACGAAACGCTTCTCGGCGTTTGCGACCACTGGGACGCAACAGGAGACTGCTGGCGATAACGCTACTTGAGCGATCCCAATCGGCGGCAGTTTGTCCGCATGAGACAACAGCGAAAACCCCTACCCAACATCCTTCGTGAAATCCAATCGAATAAAGTTTTCCCGGTGTACCTGCTTTGTGGCGAGGAGAGTTTCCTTGTTGAAGGCACGCTTAAACAGATGCTGGATCATCTCCTTACGCCTGAAACACGGGATTTCAACCTCTCCTTCTTGGAAGGTACCGATGTTACAACCCAAGAGATCCTCAGTCAGGTAGATACCTATCCTGTCATGTCAGAATGGCGGGTTGTTGTCGTCCAGGACGCAGCTTTATTTAAAACACAACAACGTTCAACACCGATAACAGTCGTCCGAAACGCGTTTAAAATTGAGACCACGAACGCCTCAAAATGTATCTCTACATTGGCAAAACTTTTGGACGTTACGCCACAACAGGTTGCCGAACGGCATCTTGATTTCATAAATGCGGTTGATGCTCTTGTCAATGAGCTGGAAACGAGATTATCTGCTGAAGAACGTCAGTTCTTAGAACGTTTACCGCAAATTGCGCAAGAACTGGACGTACACTCCACGGATGTCAGTGCTGTTGACGATGTTGAATTAATGCTCGAGTGGCTTCAGGGAGATTTACCGAAGAATAGTGTCTTGATCTTCACGGTAAGAGGTCCAGTGAACGAACGGAATAGACTTGTTAGAGCTATTGATGATGTCGGACGCTACAGACCCTTCGCGCCAATAGAAGCCGGTCCGTCTGTGAATCGAGATCCGTTATATATAAAAGTATCAGAAAAACTCTCCGAACACGATAAACAGATAACACCTCGCGCCTTTACGCAGCTTCGGAATCGCACTGGCGGTGATATGCACACTATTGCTGAAGCCCTCAATAAGATTATCAATTTCGTTGGTGATAAACGTCAGGTAGATGAGCAAGATATTCGGAACATTGTAACTCAGAATATGTACGACAGTATTTTTGACTTAACCGATGCGATCGGAAAACGTTCAGCGAAACAGGCGTTGAAGAGCCTTCACGACGTTTTGTCGAGCGGTCAAGAACCAATTCCTGTTAATTCCACGATCGCTCGCCAATTCCGATTCGCGCTCCAAGCCAAGTTGATCGCTGAGAAGAAAGAATTGCGACCGTTTCGTGGTCGGATGCCCCTTAAGAATTTTATAGAAAATATCTTCCAACCGATTGCTGAAGAAGTTGGGAGCCTCTTACCCAAATCCGCTACCCATAACATCTTGAAACAAAACCCTTACGTTGCTTATAAAATCTTTCAGACACTCCACGCCTTTACAGCGGAAGAGCTTGCTACCGCACTTGAGAAAACCTTAGAAATAGACACCGAATTGAAAACGAGTCAGGTAGATGCAACATGTACACTGGAACAGTTAGTATATGAACTGTGCGATAACCGGCAAGCCAGAAGGGGACACTCACCACCATAGGGTCAATGCGGTTACAAACCGCATCTACCAGCGAAGGGCGCAAGTCCTATATGGTTTAGAAACCAACAAGCCTCTTATTCCGTTTTAAAAAGTATACACTCATGAGGAAAAGGGGTTCTTTGAATGAAAGGCACAAGACCTTTAGATAATGCTGAAATCCGAAAAGTATCGGATGCCTTTGATGGTATATTCGCCGTTCGGAATCAGAGTCTATTCATGTTAGGGGTATCCGTTGGCGGACGGATTAGTGAACTATTGGCGTTGAAAGTAAACGATGTGTGGCAAAACGGTAAGCCTGTTAAGGATTTATTGTTTGATCGGAACATTGTAAAAGGTGGTGAGATATCCAGAGCCGTGCCTGTGAATATAGATGGTAGAGAGGCAATTGAGAATCTTATCACTTGGCAGACTGAACTCTATGGCAACGTCAAACCTACCCGTCCGCTGTTTCCGTCCCGGAACGGACAAGGTTCGCAGACGATGACTCGTAAAGCAGCACACGATGTACTCAAGCGTGCATTTGAGGATGCGGGTTTGAATGGTAAACTCGGTACACACTCGCTGCGGAAATCGTATGCGCAGCGTCTCTACGAACAGACAAGCGATATTTACGCTGTACAGGAGATGCTGGGGCATAAAAGTGTCATGACAACACAACGGTATCTCGGTGTGAACTACGCGAGTGTGCGCGAGGCATCGGAGGCGATGTCAGTGCACAGCGAAGGTGACATAAGTACGAAAACGTCACCTTCAGTGAACGAAGCCACGGATGACGTGCTATTGGTCGAATTGCTTCGGAGAGGCTATGATGTCGCCCGACTCCTTCAGAAAGAAGAACTCCAAGAACCTTTGCAATCCCCAAGCAAGAAAACTGCATCAAGATTCGTCTAAATGCAGTAAATTACAAGAGCAGACTTAAAAACACTCCATCATCGCTGGCGAGGTTTCTAACCTCGCCAACTTCCCTTAAAAATAGGTAGGCGAGGTTTCATAACCTCGCCGGTTTACAATCTCTAAGTAATTGTAAAAAATTTAATATACGCTTTACTTTTTCACTATCCTTTTTGTATCCTACCGACTCTAATAAGCAAGACTATATTTTATTCAACAGTTGGAGGATTTGAAAATGGGAGAAGTTGTTCTGATTATTGCTATCATATTTGGAAGCGTTGCGATAACAACGCTCGGATGCGTTTGGATGGGCACCTCCTACGCTGCAAAGAAAAAAGGCTTGAAAACAGGCGCGACACAACGGGATATAGAAGTGCTACAGCAGAAAGTCGATAATGCCCAGCAAGAAATCGCGGCTCTCAAAACAGAAGTCAAACGACTCATCAAAATCGCTAAAGGCGTAGACACATAATAAGGGGAACAGATATGGGGATGTTACCACTACTTATCTTTATCGGACTGGTGTTCTTCTTCGTCATCAAGATAAGGGGAACAGATATGGGGATGTTACTACTACTTATCTTTATCGGACTGGTGTTCTTCTTCGTCATCAAGTTTACGGTTGCGGTTACCGCCGTTGTGGCAATTATTGTGGGTACAACAACAGTCACCACACTAATATGTGTCTGGTTCGGAACATCGTATTATCTGCGTGTATCAGGATACAAACCCGACAAAGCCGAAAAAACCTACCAAAAGGTGGATTCGGATTTGGAACAGATTGTCGGAGATTTACAAGAAATTCGTTTTGAATTGGAGGAAGTAGAGCCGTATCTGCGAGATGTGGAATTCTTAAGGTACGCTCGCCAGAATCCCAAAGCAGAAAATTAGTTCACAAAGTAAGGAATCCTAAAATTAGGCAGGGCAAATATTTGTCCTGCCTATTGTCTGCCGAGAATATGATATATTGCAGCAACAATTTGCCGATTGTGCAACTCTGGGGTGTTCTATACAGGGGCTGTCTCAAAAACGCGTTTTAGGGGCATTCTCGAAAGCCTTTTTTTGGCGTAATTTTATAAATTTAGATTAAAGCCTAAAAAGTCAGCCATCGGTGAAAGACTACATCTTTACCTTCGGGCTCAACTACACGCAGCAAAATCTTCCCATCGGTGAAAAAATCCATTGCCATGAAACCCGTATGTTGATGTGCGAACAAAGTATTTTTTCCAGACGACACTTCCGTAACTTTTCGAGTTGCAGCGGCCCCGCTGACAAGAAGGTAGTCCATAATATCACCCTTCAAGACTTGCAAAGAATGTTCATGCCCGGAGGCATAGATTAAAAGTGAGGGATGGTTAGTGGACTTCCGGGTGGACAATGCGCTGTTCAGCTGCCTGACCATATTTTTATTTCGTTCGCCGCGTATGTCTTGATCGGATTTGTACAAGTATTTCCGCCAATAAGGATATGCAGCACCGAGTATAGGTACTGGAACCCAGAGCCATTCTTTTACATCCCTGAGGGGAAAAAGGTGAGACTTCCAATCAAAGAAGCCTCCGTGGGGTCCATAAGTTTCCAATGGATGGTGTCCTACAACGATAACAGGTAACTCGGTATCTAAGAGTGCTACGAGTTCTTCTATAATCTTCTCAGGTGATTTTTCCGGCTTTTCATGTTGGTGGAGCCACCACTGCGTATTTAGAACAATAAGCCGGACTGCGGGGTTGGCTTTAGGGAGTTCAAGGGCAACGGGCCCGGGTGATCCGCCCGACGGCAGAAAGTTTATCTCACCCGATAAGGCATCGTTAATAAATTGCTCTTGTGCGAGAAGCGCGCTATATCCCTCCGCCTTTCCACCTGCCCAATCGTGATTTCCAGGAATGAACAGCCCATGTACACCAGCAGTTTTGATAACCGAGAGTTGCGGGGCAAGTCGTTCCGGGGCTTCATGTTTTCTGCGTGCTGTCATCCCTTCAGGATACATGTTGTCCCCTAAAAAGATAATACTCGTTTTCGTAGCGTCTTTTCCACCCCACTCACTGAGCGTTTGCAGAACAGGTTCACCCTGCTTTGGCTCCCCACCATCACCGAGTAGTAAAATCCGATAGCGAAGCACACCCTCCGTTTCAGTATTACTTCTCTCGATTTCGGGAATGTTAGGGTGATAATACGGTTTGGTGTGACTACATCCTGCACCTGTCAATTGCGCCGCTTGAACGATGCAAAAGAGCAAGAGAATATAACGGGTGAGATTAGGGCACTGATAAAACTTCTTCATTTTTTCTGACCGAACAAACTTTTCACACTCTTAATAATGCTTGAATGTATTCAACAAGTTCCTCCCGCGGGATAACTTGCTGTTCTCTACTCGCGAGGTCTCGAACCGCGACTCTGCCATCTTCTACTTCATCGGATCCGAGGATAACGGCACACGGTATACCTTTGCTATCGGCATATTTCATCTGTGTGCTGATACGTGTCGGGCGACAATAGACCTCTGTTCGGATACCGCTGCTGCGCAGAAGCGTTGCTAACTTCAGAGACTCTTCGGCGAGATCCGCGTCGAAAATAGTCACTAAGACCTGTGTTACTGTCTTTCCCACAGCAGCACGAAACATACTGAATTCTTCCATCACGTCAATGATACGTTCAATACCGAAACTGGTGCCTGTTGCTGGATAACTTTGCCGACTGAAGCTCCCGATGAGTTCGTCGTATCTTCCACCACCAGTGATACTCCCAATTTTCGGTTCTTCAACAACCGTCTCATAGATCGGGCCGGTGTAGTATTCCAACCCACGCACCATTGAGACGTTTATTCTATAGAATTCCTCTGGAACATCGAGTATTGTGAGGTAACCGCTGAGTTCTTCCAATTCCGCAATTCCTTCGCTTGCGACTTCGGAATCACCGAGTTGTTCAGAGAGTGCATTCAGGACTGTCTCTGCGTCACCTTCAATTTGAAGCAGCGCGAGCAGTTTCTCAATAACGGGTTCCGGGATCTGGTTTTCCGCTAATTCCGCTCTGACTCCTGAGAGTCCAATCTTATCCAATTTATCAATGGAGCGATAAAGTCCACCAAGTTGTTCCGCAGGCACACCCGCAAATTGTCCAATGCCGGTGATGAGTTTTCGGTCATTGATATTAATCTCGAACTGTTTGAAATCAAGTCGAGTTAGCACTTGATAGATGAGGTTGACATTCTCAGCATCAGCGAGCATGCTCTCGGTTCCAACAGTATCCGCATCACACTGAAAGAATTGGCGGTAGCGTCCCTTTTGCGGACGTTCTGCGCGCCAGACGGGATCAATCTGATACCGCTTAAAGGGTTTCGGCAATTGCGGATGCATAGCGACAACTCGGCAGAGCGGTACCGACAGATCATATCGGAGGGAGATGTCCTCTTTTCCACCGATGTGTCCTGCCTGATAGATGAGTTTTTCGGCATCCGGTCCGTACTTACCCGTGAGTACTTCAGATAATTCAAGAGCCGGCGTTTGTAAAGGCTCAAACCCGAACTCCTCAAACACGCCGCGAATCACATCTATGACATATTGCCTGCGGATCATCTGCTCCGGTAAAATGTCCCGCATCCCTCTCGGAACGCGCGGTTTAATAAAAGAGGTAGCCATTATGTATTGCTCCTTAAATGTGTCCGGGGAGTGCTTGACTCCTTCGTCTGCGCAGCCCTTTTTGTAATGCCTGCTTAAGTTCTTCAATCTTTTCGCGTTTCCACGAATCTCTGAGTGCCTTCGGATTCGCGATGAGCGTAGACTCGGATTCGCGTAAGAGTTCAATCTGCTTGAGTGCGTTTGCCTTGATTGTCCGCCGCGATGCCGTTGAATTGTCAATGATCGCCTCGGCTTCTTCTGGTGGTTTCCCCTCGGTCGCGCCAAAAGACAACATAAGCGTGATTGGTGACTGATAAGAACCGGTCGTATTCAGCCGTTTCCACGGTGTTAAAATTGCCGGTGCGATCTTATTTTCTGTCTTTTCAAGGATATATTTCTCGGCGATGTTCAGGTACTCGGTGGAAATGCGGATGTCCCTATCGGCAAGATTCACCAAATCCTCGAATGTGTTGAGATCGTCTCGTTCTTTACGAACAGCGAGGATAATGTCAATGTGTCCATATTCCAAAGGCAAGATTTCTTCAACATCAGCATCGGTTTCTTCAACCCAATCTTGACCGGTAATTCCTACGTCGTAAAAATCATCCATACCGACGTAGACGGGTATCTCCTGTGGACGTGAAATCTTGATTTGAAAATTGCTATCGTTGCGGAAGGTTGCACGATAGGATCGGTCAGTTGCGGTATACCCGTTGAGTTCATAACCGGCACGCTGAAACATTTCAAGGGTTTCCGGCTGCAGACTTCCCTTTGGCAAAAGCAGGTTCAGCGTCCTCTGTGATTCCGTTTGCATTATAAATTCTCCTTCTTCTATTTCCCTTATAGAAGGTCAGGAATAGTGACTACCTGTGTGTCCCCCGTTTTGATTTGAATTCGGCGGATCGATTCATCAGCGGTTAAACGAATGAGGTAATCGTAGTTTGCTTGGTTGGCGTAATCCTGTTGTGCTTGCAAGTTACGTTGCATCAAATCGACCTCTACGTTCTTACCGTTTTTCCGTAATGTTTCAGCGAGGCGTTGTGCTTCCGCAGCCTGCTCTGGTGTTTCTGCTGCGATGAAATAGTCTTTTCTTCCGTTGACAGTTGTCTTTCCCGTGTCGGTAAACGCTTCCACAAGCGCATCGAATTGGAATGCAAACCCGGCTCCCGGTGTTGGTGTGCCACCGAAAGACGCAATTAGTTTGTCGTATCTCCCACCCCCACAGAGTGGTCGGTGTGTGTCAGGCAATTCAATCTGAAAGACCGTGCCGGTATAGAAATCAAACCCGCGCGTAATCCCTAAATTAATCTCAAAATCTGTAATGTCGTAGTTTTCCAAACACTCACAGAGCACAAGAAGTTCCTGACGTGCAGCTTTCAACTTCCCACTGAAACATGCTTCCCACGCTGTCATAACCGTATCCTTGTCACCAGAGATTTTCGAGACGCTTATACAGACCTCTGCAGCCGCCTCAGAAATATTGAAATAGCGTTGCCACCTCGCTTTATAGGTTTCCTCAGCAATGACTGGCAACTTTTCAGCGACCGTAGCAATATTACTGTTGGTTAATTCCTGAATCATAGCGGCTTCAATCTTGTAGGCCCCTTCGTAGTCAGTTCCTTGTGATCTTCGCAGCATATTAAGCGCGTCGCGGAGTGTTTCGATATCCCAAAATCGCGCTTCAGCACGCAAACGTGCAAGATAGTCAAGATCCCATATAATTTCACCGTGATCCTTAGTATCCAGTGCGACCTGTTTGAAAATCTCGCGAAAGATTCCAGTGTTACCGATTTTTAGTTTCGTGTGTGAAATGTTAAGTTTTTCGAGGATACGCATAGGGATAGCAATAATTTCTGCATCGGCATCGGCAGAAGCCGGTCCAATGAGTTCAACACCCGCCTGTCGAAATTCCCTCTTTACTTCGGTGTCATCTGTAGTTGGTTCTTGTCGGACGCACTGCCCAATGTAGTAGAGTTTGTACGGATATGGGAGGTGTCCAAGTTGTCCATTCGCGATGAGGCGACATACGGGTGCGGTCATCTCAGGTCTCAAGGCGTAATCTATTCGATCTGAGCCGACGAAGGTGAACATCTTGTGTCGAATCTCTTCACCGGATTGGGCAGATAAAAGGGCAAAAGATTCAAACAGGGGTGTTTGAACCTGTGCGTATCCGTAATTTTCAAAGGTCTCACGAACAATTTTTTCAACGAAATTTCGCTGAGCCATCTGTTCAGGTAAAAAATCACTTGTTCCAGCAGGTTTATCAAATTTTTCCATGTTTTAGTTCTCGGTTGTCAGTTATCAGTTAAGAGGGTTTTTGTAACTATCTACTTCTGCTTGGTACGTCCGGTGCAGGATGGATTGTTAGAGCTAAAACCCTATGAAAAATCAAAAAAAAACCAGTAAACAGGAACTCTGTATCTCACGCGCACTGACAGCACAGCACGGAGGAGAGCGGCTCGTTTACTGGGATCCTAACAAGTTAGACTTGCTTCGTATCAATGATGTTTATACATATTCCCTCATCCGCTCTACTCAGAAGTGCGAATGATGGTGATGTATATTAAAAGTATTAGCGTAAAGCATTTTTAAGCGTCGTTTGCAAGCTGAAACTTGCTGTTAAAAAGTCAATGATTTTAATTGAGCTTAATGGTATTATATCCTATTAAGAGGCGAATGTCAAATTTTTTCCTGATTTTGGGCAACTTAATGAAGACTAAACCAATTTTCATCATCTCTCTACTCGGTGTGCTGCTATCGGTGATTCTGTGCGGTATCTACTTTCAGTTCTCTTACTTTGAACCGGATACCGTCTCATATCTGTTCCAAGCGAAGTTGTTTACTGAAGGCAAACTCTCGTTTCCTGCCCCACCGGAACACGGCTTTTCCTCTTCCCCACATATTAATGTCCTCAACGGTAAATGGTATTCAAAATATCCATTCGGCAACGCATTGATGCTAATGTTCGGTGTATTTATCAACGCACCTTGGCTGATTCCTGCGCTTGCAACGGGTGGTGCGCTGCTGTTTCTCTATCTGTTTGTAAAAGAGATATATGGAGACATCCATAACGGACTTGCACTTGTTGCCGCAGTGCTTGCACTCATTTCACCAGCGACACTCGGTATGGGATCAACGTGGTTCAGTGAACCTGTGAGTCGTTTCTATCTCTCCGTTTATCTATTCGCGCTTCTCAAGACCTTGAATTGCCAAAGCGATGCTTCTCCCCTTGCTCGCATCGGCTATCCACTGCTCTCAGGATTTGCGTTGGGGTATGCGTTTAATACACGTCCGCTCTCTGCGGTCGTATTCGGCGTTGTCGGCGGCGGATTAACGATCTATCATCTTTTCACCCAATGGCAAAATCGACAAGCATTCTTCTCTACAATGAAACGTTTTGGCTTCTTCTTTATTCCATTCCTTGTGCTGCTGGGTGTCTGTATGGCGTGGAACGCGCATTTCACTGAAGATCCGTTTATGTTCACACATACCGTTGCGCAGCCTCATGACAAAATCGGATTCGGAGCTCGGATGGAAGGTTACGAACCGAATATCGAACAGGCGTTTATTTTCACGCCAGCGTGGGCAATCGAAAGGACATGGCGACACATTCTCCCGTGTATCAGTTTCAACGCGCTCGGTTGGGGAAGTTATCATCACGATTTGTTGAAAGAAGTTGAACTGTCAGTCGGATGGCTTGTCGCTTTTGTACCATTAATTCTGCCTTGGTGCCTCGTCCTTGTTCCCTTCTTCCATCCGTCGCGCAATAGATACGATGTGCTATGTCTCGCGCTGCTCGTCGGCAATCTACTGCTTTATGCGTTTTTCTATTTTGAGGGTTCAACGTGGGGGTTCACACCGGTAAACGCTCGCTATTATACTGAATCGACATTCCTCGGCTTCATCCCATTGGTAGCACGAGGGATGATTATTCTCTACGAGCGGTTCAAACTACCCGAGAGGCGCAGACTTGCGATTGGTGTTGGGGTCTGCTTTTTGTTACTCAGCGTTAATATTGTGTGGAGTTACGTCCGCATCGGGCAGGTCTATCAGAATTGGAGTCCTGTCTATCAGAAACTACCACCTATGGTGGCAGAACAGAAGGTTCACAACGCCGTGATTTTCGTATCCCAGCACCGCGGTGCGCCGATTGGAGACTATCCGTTTCAGCGTCTTGGAGAGGCAGATATTGTCTATTTTAAACTCGGTCCCGCACCGCGCTGGAAACTGACAAACAGTGATTGGGAAAATGTGTATGCGCAGTACTTTACGGGCAGAAGTGCGTATTTGTATGTCCCGCGTGAGAATAGTCTAACCCTTTTATATGATGAAACTAAGTAACTTGAACGGTTGTCTTAGGAAAAATCTACTTGTCTACAGACGACATAAATTGAGTAATACACCAAAGTTTGAGCGAAATATGATTTTAGTGTGTAACATCTGATTCTGAAAGGAAGTAATTTTTTATGAAGAAGTTTTTTGGAAAGATTCTGTTTTTCTTTTTAACTCTTATGATATGCCAAGAATTTAGCAAGATGAGTTACAGTGAGTCTCTTGTCCATGTAGAATTCACAAAAACTGATCCTATTGCAGTTGGCGAACGGATGAATGTAAACATTCAAATATCGAATGCTCAAGATGTTGCCGGATATGAATTGACTATTGGTTTTGATCCAACAGCACTCCGCTATATTGAAGGAGCAAATGCGGATTACCTTCCAGCAGGTGCTTTCACTTTATCTCCGATAGTCTCTAACAATACTGTTTATATTGCAGCAACATCCTTATTTGGGACAGTTTCCTCTAGCGAAGGGACGCTCGCCACATTAACATTTGAAGTGATTGAGACCAAAGATTCAACCATTAAACTAATGGGCGTGATACTCTCCAATAGTGTAGGAGTACCATTAGCAGTTGCAATTAGGGATGGACATATTACGACAATCCAATTACCATCAATCGGAGATGTTAATGAAGACGGAAAGGTAAACATTCTGGATTTAACGCTGGTAGCCGGTAATTTTACAGGAGCTTCTCCAACCCCTCCGCGCGTGGATGTGAATAAAGATGGATCTGTCAATATTTTAGATTTGGTCATGGTTGCTCAACACCTTGACATTGTCAGAGTTGATAAGGGAGAAACTGAAGTCAGAGTTATCCCTGTCAATCCTGAAGAAAATCCCATCGCCTCAACCGCTGCGAGACCTCCTATTGACTTCGCAGCAGAAAAAGCAGCGATTCAAAAGGTGTATAGTGACTTCTACAAAGCCTTTAACGACAACGATATGGGAGCCATTGGGGAGACCTTTCGGACGAGTGACAACAAAGTTGCCTTCGGCACAATCTTTGCTGGAAATGAACCGGTGCCAATCGCCTTCGGTTGGCGGAATGTTGAAATCGCTATCGAAGGATTATGGATCGGTATCGGCACGAAAGGTTCCAAATGGGGACCAAACGATCAGTTGAAGGATTTTTGGATTCGCTATAAAGGGAGCAAAATTGAAGCCAGTGCTATAGGCTACAATTGCTACAAAGGCGCGTTCCCCGGCGAAACCCACCTCTATTTAATGAAAGAAGCGAAGGATGGGTGGAAGATTCACGAGATGGATAGCAGCACGGAAAATAACCTCGGAATCTTTGGTTTCCATAAAGGCAAACCGCGGCTTAAGGAGGCAGGACGCTTCTTTAGCACAGATGCCGACAAAGCCCCATAAGTCCAATTTCGGTGCACACGGTTGCTAAAAACTGTCCGTTTTCGTGCAGATTAAGCCATCTAAGACAGGGGTTACATGAGTTCGAGAATAAAAATGATAGTATAGATGTTAAAAATCAATACTGAATGAGTTGATTTGTATCATTGCTTCTGTTAACATATATAGTACCAAATACCACAGAAATCAAATTTTTCAGGAGATAAAACGATGCGGGAAAGAATACAAGGAGTGCCGACAGTCGTTTATCCCGAATCGGACGGTAAACCTATGGCTGAAACGGATCTCCATCGCGATTTGATGATGGATATGATTCTGACACTTAAACATCATTTTCGGGATTCCCCGGAGGTCTATGTATCCGGTAATCTCTTAGTATACTATGAAGAGGGCAATATTCAGAAGTCTGTTGCTCCGGATGTGTTTGTGGTTCGCGGGATTTCTAAGAAACTGAGGCGGACGTATCTTCTTTGGGAAGAAGCCCCGATTGATTTTGTCTTGGAAATCGCCAGTTCCAGTACCTACAAACACGATCTGACCCATAAGAAAACATTGTACGCTTCGACGCTTGGTGTACAGGAATACTATATCTATGTGCCGTATGGAGCGGTTGTACCCCGTTTGCAAGGGTATCGTCTCGTAAATGGCGTATATGATCACCTGGCGTTTGTGGAAAATAGGTTGCGTTCGTCCGTGTTAGGGTTGGACATAGGTGATCATGATGGAGGATTACGTCTTTATGATGCCAGTACTGGCGTATGGCTGCAACCGCCACTGGAGGGGTTAGCAACAGCAGAAGCACGCGCAGAAACCGCAGAAACCGAGCTTGTCAAAGCACTGGCGGAATTGGAACGCTTACGCGGACGATGAAAAATCTATTGCTGTGATAGCCTACATCACTTGTTCCAAAACGATAATATCCCCGGGATTCCACGATTGCGCGATGATGTAAAACTTGCCATCAACCTTGCGAATCACTGCGCCGTGCAAATGCTGGAAAGTCTCCACACCGAGTTCCTCCTTTAACATAACAGTTGAAACGAGGTTATTTCCGTCGAGGATATAGAGTGGCGCGCCTTTCTCTTTATTCGGTCCGTAGAGGCACGCGACAACGGCATATCCTGCTTCATAATCAATGCTACATGGGAATGAGCCCTTGATAAGTGGAAGCGTCTCCAGATAGGTGCCGTCTGGCGCATAGCGTTCGATCTCTGCATTTGCTCGGTCAGAAGCGTCCAATCGATTTGTGCCATAAGGTACTGTAATATGATGTCCCGTGCCGAATTGCCCGGGTTCATCGCCTCTACCACCGAACGCCAGAGGATACCAACTCGCTTCAAGTGGGTCAAGACTTGTGAGTTTCGCTCCCAAGATGTAATCCAAATCAGAGTAGCCGGTGGTAATGTAGAGCATACCATCAACATGTGTCACGCCGGTAGGGACGAACGCTCCGCCTTCACTAAAATAGGTATTGACTGCCTGATGCTCGAAATCCGTCATTGCGTCTGGGGCTTCCAATGTATGCACCAGCTTCCCGTCTAATGTTGTTGTGAAGATTTTACCGACATCGTTTGCTGGGAAAGAGAGGTAGGGCATCCCGTCAGTTGTTGACCAGACGGTGACATAATGTGCGTTGGCATCTTTCAGCGCAGCAGGCGTCTCAATCAGCCGCGTTGTTTTCAGATCGGCACTGATTTCGATGATACCGACACCGGGTAGTTGGAAGTAGGTCTCCCCTTTTCCATCCCGTCGGTCTACGTCAAAACCGCCGTGTGCTTTATCAATTGCAGTAACCACTTCTGTTGGAAAATGATCGCGTGTATAGAGGACTTTGAACTTAAGCGCGCCCTGTCCACTGGTAAGTTGTGTATCGTGGGATGTCTCGTGATGTGCGACGAATTGAAAACTTTTGGTTTCCGTTGCTGAGTGATCTGTCACGTGGGCATAAGCAGATCCAATTATTAGGGTAACAGCAAAAAATAAAAAGACGATCTTTCTCATTCCACAACTCCTCTCTTATGACTGTATCATTGTCCGAAACTTCTTGGTAAATTCGCAGCTGCGGGTGATGCTCGCGACATCCTCCATCTTGTACTGGACGACCAACGGACCGGAAAAGCCGACCTCTTTCAAACCTTGTGCAAACGTCTCAAAATCGAAAACGCCGCCACCGGGTTCACCGCGATTGCTTCCCGATACATGTACATCACCCAAACAGGCTTTCATAGCGTGTGCTGCTGTCTTCGGTTCTGCGCTGTCGTTGAAAAGGTGATATGTGTCGGCTGTTAGATAGACTGACAATCCCGTGTCTTCAATAAACGCAACGCCTTCGCGATAGTTATCCAATGGGCAGCCTTTCTCAAACTCAAGGGCGATTTTCATTCCGTTCTCATTGCAAGGGGGTATCATCTGCGAGAGGTTGTCGGCGAGTGCGTCCAGAGATTCCTGTCGGGATACACCCTCTGACGGATTCACCCATACGCCGATAATCTCAGCGTTGAATCTGCGTGCCACTTCAAGGACAATCTCAAAGTGCTGTAATGCCTCGTCTTTTCTGGCAGGGGTTGTCAAAATATGGTTGCCAAAGCCGATTGTTGGGGCAACAAGATTATGCTTCTCTGCAAGACGGATGGCATCGTCTATCTCGGCGATTGAGAGTTCACCGAGAAACGCAGCATTTACGGGGATGTTGATGCCTTCATAGCCTGCTTCGGCAACGAGATTAAAAATCTCTGCGCGTGTAAATCTGCCTAATGTGCCGGAGTAAGGGTCGTAACAGATAGTTAACATTTTTCCTCATCCGAATCCGTTTCCCTTGATAAAGGATACGGATCTTCCGTTGTCAGTTTACCATTCGGCAGTTCATAGTAAAGGTGTCCATTGAAATCGTACACGTTCGGAATCCCTTTTTTGCGGTTTTCCTCTTGTGCCCTTTTAACTGCACGATTGCCAATGCGTGAAAACTTGAGCGTTTCTTCGTAGATATCAACAGGGTCTGATTTGTCTTGATGCATTAGGTGCCTCCATTATTAATGTCTTGCACAAAAAGTTCAAATAAACCTTCGTTTATCACCGTAACATCATCGATCCTACCAACGGCAACTTCCTGAAAATACGTTGCAGAATTGTAGTATAGATGCCACTGATCTACTAAATCTCTATAAGTATACCAAAAATTACGCTTGCTTCGATAAAACCTGCGCACGACATCTTCTGTTGGCACATGATGCCCACCTGCGCTTACCCGATTTCGCACACGAGCAACACTTGTTTCAGCAGATTTGAGAAAAATAAAGGGGTTACTTCTTGTTTAGGCAGCACTGCTTATATTTTCGTCCACTTCCGCAGGGACACGGTGAGTTGCGCCCGACTTTCTGTGAAGTTGCGACGGGAATCGCGCGCGTCTTTTCCTGCTGACGCTGGCGAATGAGAGGCATAATACTATTCGCCGGTCGTCCCATCTGAAGGGCAGAAGCCATCATCTTCATCGGTTCGTCAATGTGATTGAAAAATTGTTTATAACCGGCACATAGATAGTTTAAGCCGTCCTCACCTGTAGGCGTTTTGATAAAACGGTTCTTTGGGCAGCCGCCATTGCAGACGAACTTCACTTCGCAGCTGCGACAGTATTCTGGGAGGGTGTCTCGTTTATCCGTGCCGAATTTGCGTTGGAAAGGTGAGTCCACCATCTCGGCGATGGTGCTATCTGCGATATTCCCGATATGATAGTCAGGCGTAACGAAATGGTCACAGGAGTAGAGGTCGCCGTTATGCTCAATTGCGAGTGCATCGCCGCAAGTTTCATTGAACACGCAGAGGCTGGGGTTATAGCCTAACCACGCTTCCAATGCAACATCGAAAATCTGGACGAAAATTTTTCCGATGTCGTTTACGACCCACTCATCGAAGATTGCACACAGGAATTTGCCGTACTGCCGCGCTGTGACGGAGCGCGGGGATACATTTTTCCCGCCGAAATGCTCGACGGCAGGAATAAACTGCATGAACTCTGCCCCGAGCTCTTTGAAATAGTTGTAGACCTCTTTGGGGTATTCAGCATTATGTTTGTTAACAACACACAGCACATTGTAATCAACCTTGTGCTTCTGTAAGATACGCAATCCTCGGATGACCTGTTCAGAGGAGGACCGCCCACGTTTATCATAGCGATATTTATCGTGAATTTCCGGTGGTCCGTCGATGCTTACGCCAATCAAGAATTTGTTTCGCTTGAAAAACTCTCCCCATTCGTCGTCAAGGAGCGTCGCGTTTGTCTGGAAGGAGTTCTGAATCTGCATGCCGGGTCGTCTGTATTTCTGCTGATACCTAACGGCTTTTCGGAAAAAATCCACCCCCATGAGTGTGGGTTCACCGCCCTGCCATGCGAACGTGACTTCGTTGACCTGTTGTGCTTCGATGTATTGCTTAACGTAGTCCTCCAAAATTGCGTCCGTCATGCGGAAAGAGCGTGTTTCAGGGTAGAGCTTTTCTTTGTCAAGATAGAAGCAGTACTCGCAATCAAGGTTGCATATCGGCCCGATCGGCTTTGTCATCACATGAAATACGCGCGGTGTATTGGGTTGAACCATTTGATTGTCCTCTCGACAATATTCGGTATTTTTTCGGATGCTCCAACTTGTTGGGACGTATCTGAGTGAAACACTCCCGAACAAGAATGTAATACGAGGAATGGAAATGTAATACATTGTCCCGCAAGTCCACACGCGACTTGCGCTATGGATTTAGTCTATCCGCAGACTAAATCCAGTCTATTCCCAGACTAAATCCGGGCTTCCTCTTTATGTTAAGTGTAGCACACTATAGACAAATCAACAAGAAAAAAATCGATAATCAGAATCATTACTTGTTTGGAGTAAGTGCGCAGCCCCGAACAAGTTCGAGCTTTCTTGCCCAGGTTACATAGTGCTACGATAATTACCTTTTCTGCTGCATCTTGTTAATCTTATCAAGTTGTTGGCGTGCTTGAACAATAATGACACTCTCAGGATAGTCCGTAATAAGCTTTGTGTAGATAGCAGTGGCGTTAGCCAAATCATCCTGCTGTCGATAAATTTCGGCGATATTTATGAGTGTTTTCGCGGCGATGGGGCTTTCGCGTGCAATGACCTGCTGATAGGCATTGATTGCTTCGGTATTTTTTCCCGATTCACGGTAGATATTGCCCATAAGAAACCAAATATCATCAATGATATTGGATTGGGGATAGAGTTCGAGTATTCCTTCACACTGCTGTAGCGAGGCTTCTGTTTTACCACTCAGGTGAAGCTGCAGAGCCGTTGCGTAATCTGTAAGCGGGATTTTGAGATAGTCCTGATGATTTTGAATAAGGACGATCTTCTCAAGCGCATCATTCGTGAGTCGGTCGGATTTTGATATCTGGATGACCTGATTGTACTCCTTGAGGGCTTGATCAAAGTCTACAGCAAAGAAATAGGAATCACCCATCAGTTTTCGAGCCGTCGCTTGGTAGCGGTTAATCCTATTGGCGATGGGTTCAAGCACTTCTCTGGCGAGTGTGTAGCGTTTAAGTAAAATATGGCATTCTCCTAAGCCTAACTGCGCTTCCGTCAATTGGCGAGTCACTAAACGTTGCGTAATTAAGGGTTGAAAGGTTATCTGAGCGGCTTTGGGTTCTCGGGTGCCGTGCAATTGCAACTGACCGAGTAGCAGCCTGTTCTGGATAGAGGCTTGGCGATTTTCGACGAGTTCCTTCAGGAGCGCGATAGCCTCTCCCCATTTTTCCATCTTTTGGTAGAGCAGCGCGAGTTTGGAATAGGCATTTCTGATGCGTGTCCTATTGCGGGAGCCATCTATGACTGCTTTGTAGAAATCCGCAGCTCGTGGGCTGGCGTTGCGTGCTAACACCTCGGCATATCTCTCCAAGGTCATGTCAATGTGAGTCGGATGATTTTGGTGGAGTTGCCTAAACGTTTCGAGTGCCTGCGTTGTTCTACCAGCGTGGAAAAAGAGTTCTCCGAGCGTCATAGTGACGTTCGGGTTCTCTGATTCGCGTAGATGCTGTTTCTGAAGTTGCGCGATAAGTTTGTCTTGCAATGCTTTATGATGTGCGCCTTCATAAATCTCAAACATTGCCTCCCAAATCGGTTCACGCTGACTCTCCGCGAGTCCAACGTGTTGCAAACCGTCAATATAAACCTTGGCGGCATCTTCATTTTGCCCCTGAATTTTGTATGCGGCTGCCAACTGTGTATAGAGGTAACTATTTTGAGGATTCAATCGGATAGCTTGACGATACGCTGCAATTGCCTCTCCATACATTTTATGAGAAAGATAGATTGCCCCAAGTCGTTGATGCTGATCTGTTTGGTTCGTCTCATTTGCTACTATTTTCTTCCATTCATTTACAGCTTGCGTGGTCTCACCGATCTTAGCGTAAAGATCACCTAATTTTCTGCGAAGGTTGGTATTGCTCGGATCCCTTTCAATCGCCTGACGATAGAGCTCGATTGCCCTCGGATGTTCCCCTTGCTGCTGGTATAGTTCCGCTAACTGTTCTAACAACATAAGATCGCCTGGGTAGCTTTGCAACCGCTTTTGAATAAGCTCTTCGGCTTCTGTGTAACGGGCATTGGCGATATACAACCGAATAAGACTATTTACTGCGCTTGTGCGATACGGAGAACCGGGAAAATTGTCGAGGAAGTACTTGTAACTCTCCATCGCTTCCTCGGTTTTACCCTCTGTCTGTTGGTATTGCCCAACGAGATAGGCGGCTGTCGCAGCGGCAGCCGTATTAGGATGCTGATCCAAAATCTGCTTGCATTGTAAAATCGCCTGTCGAAACTGATAACGTTGCCAAAAGAGGTTTCCTAAACGATGGACGGCTTGAGTAGCATAAGATCCATCGGGGTTTTCATCAACGATCTCTCTGAAGATTCGTTGTGCAGCCGGATCCTCTCCGACTTTACTGTAGCTTTGTCCGAGCATTAATCGGATAGAATCCTTCTGGCTCTGCCGAAGCGGTGTATAGGTATCACCACCCTTTGGAATCCCCTTTTCAAGGAGTTCTTCATACGCCTTGATTGCTTCGGCGTACCGTCTTTCGTGGAAATGGTCATGCGCGGCTTCAACGGGATCCAACATAGGAATTACTGTCGGGTTGTTTGGTGTGAACTCGATCTGTGCGAAAGCGTTGGGGGATATAATTGAAAGCGATAGTGTTAGAAGAAAAAGGAAACTGAGTAATCGTTGCATTGTGGGACCTATTTATTCTATTCTGTGACCTACATAGTAGACAGGGCTATTTAGCGAAGAGTCGGGATTCGGAAATCCCTTCTATAAATGTTTAATGCGTAATGAGATTTACAAGGAGTGCCATGCCGTAAATCATGCAGTTTTCGTCAATATCAAATTGTGGATGATGGCACATATTGACAATCCCTTTCTCTTCATTACCTGCACCTACCATTACGAAACACGCCGGGATCTTTTGTGAGTAGTAACTGAAATCCTCACCGCCTAATGCTGGAGACATTGGGAATATGAGGTTATCTTCACTGACTAACCCCTTCGCTGCCGATAAGACTGTATCAACGCAAGGTTCATGATTGTACGTCACTGGGTAGCCTTCGTGATAGTCGAATGTGTAAGATGCAGAGTGTGCGTTCGCCACTCCGGCGAGGAGTCGTTCCAATTGTCCTCGAATATTTTTCTGCACCGATGTTTGGAGCGTCCGCACCGTGCCGCCTATGAGTACTTTAGGCGGGATGACATTCAGCGCAGCACCGGCGAGTCCATTCTGAAGGTCGGCATCTCCGCCGTGCAATTGTGTGACACTGACGACCGCAGCGTCCAAGGGATTCACATTTCTGGCAATAATTGACTGTACGGCTGTCACGAACTGCGCACCAATCACAATTGGATCCACAGTGATATGTGGGAATGCGGCATGTCCACCGCTACCGGTGATCGTAATTTGGAAAGTGTCCGATTGTGCGAGCATCGGACCGACACAGGTGGCGTACTCCCCAACGGCAAAGAGCGGAAAGACGTGTATTCCATAAATTTCGTCTACATCCTCCAATGCGCCGTCTTTTATCATAGCAGGCGCGCCCCCTGGTGCTACTTCTTCGCTGGGTTGGAAGATAAACCTAACGTGTGTTTTCAGGTTATCTCGGAGGTGCGAAAGGATTCGCGCCGCACCGATGAGCATTGCAGTATGCGCGTCGTGTCCACATAGGTGCGCTTTACCATCAATCTTCGATTTATAAGGAACATCTGTGAGTTCCTGAATCGGGAGCGCGTCCATGTCTGCGCGGAGTGCGATACGTTTCGATGCGCCTGCTACTTCCAAATCCCCAACGACCCCTGTTCTACCGATACCGGTCTTGACAGGAATATCGAGTGCACGCAGTGCGTCCGCAGCAATACCGGCAGTGCGGTGTACATCAAACCCTAATTCAGGGTACTGATGGATGTCCCGTCGAATAGCAACGATGTCGTCAAAATGATAGCGACACTGTTCAAAGATTAGGTCTTTCATTTTTAATTCTTCCAATATGAATGCGATTTGTAGCGTAAACTTTATGAAGATTAATTTTTTAATTCGGTAATTTCTGAACGTGCGATAAATCGCACTACTACGAACCAGTCCGTTTGTAGTAGGGCAATTCATTGCCCGTCAATTACCGATTTATTTTTTTTAACTTCATTCAGTTTGCACACGCAGAGACACAATCTCAAAAAATTATGCTATAAAGATAGCAGCTTCGCACAAAAGTTAGAATGTCAATGTACGCCGCAAGATGCTTTGATGCCCGTGTTCATTTTCGAGACGATAGATGAAGGTATAAACCCCCGGCATTCTCTGAAATAGTTCGGTGTTAATATTAGGCGTCAATTCCACCTCGGTTGAGCCGTCATTTGGTATAATTTTCTCTTCTGTGATGGGTCCGTAAACCTTTTCTCCGAGAGGATTGAGTACCTTCCACGTTAAAGCAAGTTGTTTCGGACGCGGTGGGTTGTTGATGTAGACCGTAATCTTATCGTCAATCCGCTCGCTTTCAAGTTTAAGTGTCCCTAACTTGGAGAACAATTTAACAGTTAAGGTTAGCGGCGGAATATACTCAAGGTACCCGCGACCTGGGATGGCACGCCACGTTCCGCCTGTTGCCAATCCAATCTGTCGGATTGGCAGATAATCAAGTCCAATAACATCAACCCGAATCCGCTCATTTTGTAATGCCTCAATGACTTGATCCAAACTATATGCCGACCTACCGTCATAATCGGCATCATGGAAAGCAGCATCGCTCGCCAGCACAATGAAGCGTTGTGCCCCTTTTCGGAATTCCATCTCCTGCACTACGGTCATAATCGCATCCAGACCTGCCTCAGCAATGTCTCCGCCGCCATCAACGCCAATGTGGAAGAGCCAATTTTTGAAGGCGCCGAGATCGTCGGTGTGTCCAATTCTTCTTACGTTATCCGTGAATGTCACCAATCCGAAAGTCGCATCACGACCTTCACGCGCAAATGCGTCAAAAAGAAAATCGACATAAGCACGGATACCTCGGATATTGTCGCGCATGCTCTCGGTTTCATCAAGAACAAAAATGACATCAACTTTCTGCATTGTGGTTGCGTCAGCGAGTGTTCGGGCAACATCCTTCATCATCTGAACAAAAACACCACCAACACTGCCACTAGCGGAGCTGCCACCACCCCAAGAATTGCTCATGGCTGTGGCTTGGAGTGCGTCCCCACGACGACTCCCATAGTGAATCTTCGGGGCATTGATCGTTGGCGAATTGCTGTTTAAGGTGTCATTCGTGCCTAAAGCAATAGGTTTTGTTTCGCCTTGTGGTGCGACATACTCCGTTTCTGATGTAGGTGTCACAACTACCGTGTGATTGGAAGCATTCACTGCTATAGGGTTCCCAACTACCGGATTGGACTGCAACAAATCGTTCCCGGCGGATTCCTGCGATCGGGTTAATCCCTCTTGTTTACGTGTTTCGGGTTTCGGAAGGTCTGCTGCGTCTCGATTTACAGTTTGCCAAGATGCATTTAAACCGGCTTTAGGTTTCGGTGGCGGTGGCGGTTTGGTTTCTTCTTCCACCACAACAAGGACAGCAGGTTCAACAACAGGCGGTTTGGGTGGCAGAGGCGGTCGTTCAATGTGAGTTATCAAAGCCTCTATCTTTCCATGGAATGGCAGGGTTGGGACTTGCTCAGGAACCGTCCACCATATTACCAGCAGGAGTAGAAAGTGGATACAGAGCGAATATATTAGATATAGGGGTGTTCTGCTTCGTTTTCTCATTATATCCACCGACATAACTACAAATGAAATTCGACGACATCTCCATCGTAAACGACATCATTGCGACTGACAGATTGTCCATCGTGCCATTCGGGTCCCCATATCCGTGCGAACTTAAATTCAGCAAAATCTTTGTGTAAATTGCGCGCGGCATCAAGGACAGTTGCCCCTGTAGGGAGAACAATGGGTTCATCGTGTTCTATCGGTTTCCCGGGTGCCTTCGGATAGACGCGTAAGATGTTTAATTCCGTATAGATTTCTTGAAATAAGGCATCTTTGCCTTCGTCAGTTTCAGCAGAAATCGGACAAATCCGATATACGTCTCCATAAAATTCTTTGAGAATATCAAGCCTCTCCTCCGCGCCAGAAGCGTCAAGTTGATTAGCAACAATAAGGGTTCCGTTCTCTGGTATCTCACGGTCTGCCTCATCAAGGAGTGCTACCACGACATCAAGATCGTCTAAGAGATTGTCGCTTGCAAGACTGATAACAGGCAAAGGGAGATCGGCATTACGGGTGAGCGTCAATACTGTTGGCAAGACAAAATCTGGCGTAATCGAAGGGGTATCAATGATCTGGAATTGTATGTTTTCATAGGGCAGCATTCCGACCGTCGGCATTGTCGTTGTGTAGGGTGTCGGCGAAACTTCTGTTTTAGCGTTTGTCCAGTTCGCGAGCATTTGCGATTTACCACCATTTGGAGGTCCAAGGAGAACGACCTGTCCCGCGCCTTGCTTAGGAATATGCTCACTGTAGTTTCTCTTACCAGTTGCTTTGCCACCTGCTGCGGTTGGTCCTTTTTTGATTTTCGCGATACGGTGGCGTATGTCAGAAACAACCTTTTCGGAGCCTTTGTGTTTAGGGATGATGCGCAACATCTCCTCTAACAAACTGAGTCGCTCTTCATCTGTTTTGGCGGCTTCATGCTGGTGTTTGAGTTTATAGTAGGTTGGGGGTAGATTCGCTGGCATTTTCGTCTATCTCCATCGCCATAGGGGTTGGCTTAGCACACCTCGGTTTCACAGGAGTAAAACGTTATCTCTGTTTACAATCGCAATAAATTCTGTTAAAATAAAAGAAACTGTTAAATAGGGTACAAGATTCTTATTCTTATGTCAAGTCAATTAAGAGATTACTGGCGAACGCGAGTAAGCAGATACGCCATTTTTCTTGTTTTTTTTTCTATCCCCATTTTCACTACAATAGCAGCGGACGATCCCCTTTTGTCCCGCGGTGATGAACTACTCACCCTGGTGCAATCTGAGCAACTTGAAGCGCGGGTGACAGCACTGCAGGAGAACATTGGTCGTTCAGGGGCACTCCGAACACGCAGCACACACCACCGTGAAGCGACGGATAACGTAGTGCGTTACATTACCAATGCGTTTCGCCGCTCACCACGCATAGAGGTCACAGAACAGGTTTTTGGTGGCGTTAAAAATATAGTGGCTGTCCTACCTCGGCATCCACTTTCGTCCAGTAACCGCATCTTTATCATCTGTGCGCATTACGATACGCAGGCGGTGCGCGAGCCGAATTGGAACCCATTAGCCTCTACTGCACCCGGTGCGAACGACAACGGTACAGGCGTTGCAGCGATGTTGGAGATTGCACACCTCTTAAGCCGATATGAATACGATCACGAGATAAGATTCGTCGCGTTAGGCGGTGAGGAACTCGGCTTTCTTGGCAGCCGTCATTATGTTCAAGAGGCAGCTGCTATAGATCAAAGCACTGGAGCAGATACCGACCGTCAACGTGAAAACATTGTCGGTGTTTTTAACTTAGACATGCTGGGTTTCAATTGGAAAAGCGATCTCGTTGAAATTATCACCAATAACGATTCAGCATGGATAGGGCGCGCCCTTACAATCGCAAATGCGTGGTACGACATTGGCTTGAAGATTCGTCGCACCCAAGATGAATTCGTTGATATTTCTTCCCATAAACCTTTCTGGGATAGCGGTTACAATGCGGTTACTTTAACTGAGAGCTCCACACCGTGGCGAGATTCACAGAATTACGATGCCAATCCCTTTTATCATACATCTGCTGATACTGCTGATAAAGTGAACTTCAATTTAGTGAGAAAGGTGGCACAACTCGTGCTTGTTACAATGGATAGCCTTCTCACGGATACGTTTCATCCGGCGCGGCAGCCGCCACAGATAACGCTACGACTGCCACCAACGACCCAAGAGAGTGAATTAGAGGTTACGGGGACATTTCATTCAGGTTTTCCGATTGACATTGTTATCCATCCGAGTCGCGCGGAAGCATCACTTAACCGAGAAACGCAAACCTATACGGCTACAGTGCCACTGCAACCGGGGGTGAACGTTCTTCAAGCCATAGCACGTTATCCACTTGGCGCGGTTTCAGTTTCAGAATCCGTTATTTTAACGCAAGCCTTTTCGTGGAAAACGGTCATTGTGTTTCCGAATCCGGCGTATTCAGACGGTTTAACCGAATTTCGCGTCGAAGCCAACGCGGCTATAACAGACCTGCGGGTGGTGATTTATGATTCAGGTGGCAATCTGATAAAGCGGATTGAAGGGGTTTCTGCCCGGTTAGATCCGCGGGTATGGCGAACGTGGTGGAACCAGCAGACCTCTTACGGATTAGCCGTGTCTCCGGGAATTTATATGTGCCATATCTCGGCTACGTCCAAAGGTGAGACCTATACCTATCTGGAGAAATTGGCGATTCTGAGGTAGTGAAACGCTTGACAAATTCCGAGAAACTGTGCTAAAATACGCTATAGAGAGATAAAGATAGGACAGGAGAATGCCATGAAAAAAAATATCAGTGTCTATTCTCATTTGATAATTTTCCTTGTTAGCGTGAGTGTCATCATCTCTTCTTGTAGTAGCACCACACAGCCTACAAATGTTGAACTCCTCAGTTCAATCGAAAATGCGTTCGTAAGTATTGCCAAACAAAGCAAACCTGCTATTGTCGGTGTGAGTGTCGAACGCTGGAGCGAAGGAAACCGGTTTCAACAAGAAGGTTCCGGATTTATTTTTCGCAAAGACGGTTATATTCTGACGAATTACCATGTCGTGAGGGATGCGGCAGTCATTCACGTCCAATTGCTGGACGGGAACCCATTTGAAGCCAAATTAACGGGGACGGATCCTAACACCGATATTGCTGTTTTAAAAATTGATGCAAAAGAAGAACTTCCAATCCTTCAATTAGCAGATTCTGAGCAGGTGCAAGTTGGTCAGTTCGCTATTGCTATCGGAAACCCATTCCGGCTCAACCATACAGTGACGACCGGTATTGTAAGTGGGAAAGAACGTATTATTCTGCCGGAGCGCGGTCTTATTCGGTACCAAGATTTTATTCAAACAGATGCTTGGATCAATACGGGAAACAGTGGGGGGCCATTACTGAATATCCACGGCGAAGTTATTGGGATCAATGCGTTAATACGACGCCCCGACGATACGCCCGCGACGAACGCCGTTAGAGCAGGTGCGGGCTTTGCTATTCCCAGCAACCTTGTGGAAAAGATTGGAACGCAGTTGATTGCAAACGGAAGAATCATTCGCGGTTTTCTCGGCATTCGCATGCAACCCGCAACACAAGGGATTCGGGTTATGAGCGTTCTAAGAGATATGCCTGCACATCTCGGTGGATTACAGAGAAACGACATTATTGTTGGGTACAATGGGAAGAAAGTTGACGATATCAACGAATTCAAAATGTGGATTGCTGATTCGCAAGTCGGTAAGAGTTCACAGGTTACCGTCCTCCGAGAGGGACATGAGCGGATATTCACCGTAACAATAGCAGAAATGCCTGCCTTACAAGCGGGCAGACCTTTTGAAAACAACTCCGTGGCGTGGCGCCGCCTCGGTCTAACAGTCCGAAAGCTGGAAAAGGGTGATTTCGAGAGATATACTTATTTAACCGAAGAGGATCGCGGTGTTATTGTTGACAGGGTTCAGGTAAATAGCCCAATTCCACAAGGGTCTCTCATCGTTAAGGTCAATGGTGAAAACGTTAGGAGTGCCCAGGATTTTGATGCCCTTCTCCAGAAAGTAGGTGTTGATCTTGAACAGGTTATCCTTGAGATTAAAAATAGTTACGGTACAGATAAGGTAACAATGACCCTCAGCGATTAAATGGAGTCCTCGGATCGCCCGAGACACAATTTAATTTTTTGTTGTTCTCTCACCAGAAACTGATTCGCGCAGCGGTAATATCCAATAAGAGATAGGCCATGACAACATCAAGCCCCCTTACTCTCAGAAAAATCTTTAGTCCGGGCGGACTCATCTCAGAACACCTGGACGGGTATGAGTTCCGCCAAGAACAATTACAAATGGCACACGAGGTGGCTCGGGCGTTCATAGACGCTGAACACCTAATTGTTGAAGCCGGGACAGGTGTAGGTAAGAGTTTTGCTTATCTGATACCGGCGATCTCTCTTGCGCTTAAAGCGGAGCAGAAAGTCGTTATTTCAACGAATACTATCAGTCTGCAAGAACAGTTGGTCACAAAAGATATTCCATTTTTGCGGCGGATACTCCCCCGCGATTTTAATGTGGTGCTTGCCAAGGGACGGCGTAATTATCTCTCGCGAAGACGACTTAAAAACTTACGCAATTATGAACGGGGTTTGTTTGATACATTGGAAGAAGTCGAAGAAGTTGCAGAAATTGAGGAATGGGTGAATTGGACGGTAGATGGCAGCACAGCAGATCTACCGTGGCAACCAAACTCTCAAGTTTGGGATAAAGTTGCATCCGACAGAGACAACTGCCTCGGGCGGCAGTGTGAGACCTACAATACCTGTTTCTATTTTAATGTTCGAAGAGAGATGCAGGATGCAGACTTACTGATTGTGAATCACCACCTCCTCTTTAGCGATCTCGCGATTCGTAAAGAGAGCACAGAAGCACTGGGTGTCTTACCTGAATACGACTACCTCATTATCGATGAAGCCCACCATTTAGAAGCGACAGCGACTAACCATGGGAGCGTTAATTTTAGTAACACCCGCGTTAAGTGGCTCCTCGACTCGCTTTCCAGTGTGGCAAAACTCTTCGAGTCAAAACAATTGACGACTCAAGTCGAGGAAGCACGTGAGCAAGCCAACACTCTTTTTCAGACAATTATTGATGCCCTTCACGAAGTTGATGATCAAGGTTACGGTACTTCCCTCACACAGCGTATCCATGAAAGCAACTTCGTCAGAAATTCCCTTGACACACCACTCACAGACCTTGAACGGACATTGAAAGATCTTCAGAACAGTGCTTCCACAGAGGATGAGGAACAAGAAATCACGGCGCATCACAGTTACTGTCAACGGCTCCGCGACGAATTAGATATGATAATCCGACAGGACGATCCAAACTATGTCTATTGGGCTGAAATATCGATGCGTGGCCGAACACCACGGGTTCTCTTGAATGCCACCCCCGCGAATGTAAAGCAGATATTAGAGGACCATCTTTTCAGCATAAAAAATAGTGTTGTAATGACGAGTGCTACGCTCTCCACAAACCGCAATTTTGCTTACTTTAAAAATCGAATAGGAATCAATGAATGTCGTGAACTACTTGTGCACTCACCGTTTGATTTCAAAAAGCAGGTTCAGATTCATATCCCGCGGTACATGCCGGATCCAAATAGTAGTGAATTTGTACCGATAGTAACCCAGAAAATCAAACACTATCTGGAACTGACGCACGGTAAAGCATTCGTTCTATTTACAAGTTACAAAATGATGGATGAAGTATACGATGCGGTCGCTCCCGATCTTGAAGAGATTGGGATTACCGGCTTCAAACAAGGCAGGGAACTCTCACGGACCGATATGCTTCAAGCGTTTCGTGAGGATACGGATTCGGTGCTGTTCGGAACATCAAGTTTCTGGGAAGGGGTTGATGTCCGCGGTGAGGCACTCAGTAATGTCATCATTACAAGACTTCCGTTTGAGGTGCCGACGCATCCAGTAATGGAGGCACGCGTGAAACAGATTAAGGAGAGCGGTGGAAACGAATTTTTTGAATTTAGCTTACCGGAAGCGATATTACGCCTAAAACAGGGATTTGGACGACTCATCCGGACGCAAACAGACACAGGGATTGTCGTTATTCTTGATCCACGAATTAAGACGCGGTACTATGGAAAGCAGTTTTTGGACTCGCTGCCAAACTGCGAAATTGTTGAAAAATAAAAGATGCCCACAGCACAAGGGACCGCGGGCATCTTAAAATGTGTAGATAACACGTAGCACAACTTATCTCAGCGATTTAATAACGCCTCGGGGATGGCTGCGCAGTGCGAATACCTCTATCATGCATGAAAGGGAATTCAAATTCTATCGTTTGATAACGCTGTGCCCCTCCCGGCGGCGGTGCCTTTTCGATGGGTAGGATAACCTTTAAATCAGTAGCATTCAACTTTATTTGGGTGAACGGCACGAAACCTTCAGCACTTTCACCCGGTTGGACACCTGTTCGGCGCGTTCCCACCTGTTTCTCAACGATAGGCATCCGTTTCTCCATTAAGATCCGTCGTGCTATTTCAAGACCATTTTTTACATAGAGGCCTGTCGCGCGCGCCATGTATGTGAAACGCTCCTCTAAGTCGTCATAATTCATCCCGCTATAGACGTTCTCACCCTGGTCAACAATCGTGCATTTTTTCACATCAAAGATGATGTGTTGTTCTCGATTGTTAGTAATCTTGACGTAAAACACATCAGTTTTGTCGCTTTGGGAAAGAGCCTCCGTTTCATAAAAAGGCGAGAAAGCGTTGCCACGGTTGTATTTCCGGTCGAGATCCGTCCGCCGCCAATATGCGATAGAAACGGTAATACCATCCCGTGTTTTCGTCAGGATGGGTTGTCTGGACTGTACTTCAAACAGGTCGGGTTTATCAGACATCATGACGATGTCAACAACCTTCCTATCTTCACCGGTTCCGGTTTCGATTTGGACTTGGGTTTCTGTCCATTCGTTGAGGAAGCTGCTCCACTGGTCGTTGGCGTGTGCGTATTCGTCAAATGCGAAAATATAGGTTATCGCTTCCATATTGGCATTGCGTGCTTTTCCAACACGGAATCCGACTGTATCCATACCGTACTTGTTCAACACAGGTTTAGCGAGGTCCTCCGAGGGAACAGCAGGAACGACTATCTCTTCGTCCGGCTTTGCGGCTTGTTCCGCCATGGCATCCGCTATGTTATGGACGGGTTGAATGGGTGACAAGCTGCTCAGTGCTGTTCCACAACCTGCGACGCTAAATGCGAGAGCAAATAGCAAGAGGAGATTGAGTACTGTGAATTTATTCATCCATTTCATTGATAATATTGCCTCCTGGGCTACCATCCTATAAATGGCAGGTTTATATTTCATATCCTACTCTGTGGCGCATTCAAGTCATTCTTGCGCGAAGCACCTACAGCTGATTGCAAGCACATCAGGATAAGGATAGACGATGTGCCTAAAACTGATTTTATTGACTAAATTAGCACAACTGCAATTTTTAGTCAAGAAATATGTGCGAAGAATTTGCAATACTCATTTCACAATGCTTAACTTTCCAATTTCTTGAACGAGTAGATCCGCTTGCCGAGCAGAAACACGGTAAACATAGATGCCTGATGCAAGGGGTGTGCCGTTGCGAGTTGTGCCGCGCCATTCAAACTTCCCTTGCGCAGCTACATTTTCGCGCGTTTCACTATAAACGAGGTCACCCGTCGGAATAAAAATCTCAAGGTTGACGTTATCTGCAACTTGGGAAGCAGACAAACGATAAGCAAAGGTTACCACGTCCTCACCGGAACGGAGTGGATTTGGATAGACGCGCATCTCTGTAAGCGCAAAGGGTTCTGCCTGAAGTTGGTCTACACGCAGCCGATAGGAATCGGTGCTGCTGAAACTCCCATCCGATTCTACAACAAGATAGAATATTTCTGTCGTATTCGGTTGATACAGGATTCTCAATCCAGCGATGTCGGTAGCGTTTTCGGCTATAGCACGCACCTCGCCTGTCTCTGCCTGAAGGGATAAACGATAATTTTTGTTTGGCGGGATGTCAGCAAGTGTCACCAAAATAGTAACGCCGTGGACGGCTTCGAGTTTGTATACATCGCGTGTATCCGTCAGACTGAAGAGAAAGGATTCGTAGGTTTCTCCATAAGCGATTGGAAATGCACTTGCGAACGTATCGTTTGGTTCGTAAGTATCACCGAACGAAACTAAGATCGGAATCGTTAACCCTTCCGGTCCAATGTTCGTAATAGAGATACCGGTAACAGTGCCATCATTGGCATTACTATTCGGGAGAGTCCCTGGGGTAAAGGCAGTCTGACCATCGTCTGCGGAATAAGCAGCCCCGTCAGTAATGGCTTGTAAGTCTATAAATTCATCACCATCTTGCTGAGAGATGCCGAGATGCTCAGGATCAGTTGGGTCTTCGAGCCATATCTGCTGAGAAGCATCGAAACTTCCAAGCGGATAGGTCTCAGTTTCATCAATATGCCAGATTAATAGACCAGACTCAGGTAGGTAGGTATCAAAAGTTGCGCCTGAGGCTTTGTTTCTATTTTCTATGAGAAAGAATTCCGTGGCTTCACCGCGAAGCGTCCGCGCTGATGACTGAATATCAATTTTAAAAAGTTTATCAGATCCCGGCATCAGTTCAAAACTGGGTACGTCAATTTTCTGATTCCGTGTTATCTGAACCGGTTGAATCCAGCCGAGGCGTCCGTTTTCAGGTCTGGCATCGAAATCCCACTTGAGGTATCCTGAGATATGACTGGGTCTAATCCCCAAACCGTCTGGACCTTGATAGGGACCGAAGGCACCCATCAAGCCCCATTTGTGATCGCGAGCGTCCGTGAAACTAAATCCGTAAACATCGGGTGCCCCGAAATCGTGGAAAAACTCGTGAAAATAGATTCCCAAATGCGGATGCTCAAGATCGGGTTCCTCCGCGACGACTGCAGCAGTATCCACGCGAACACCGTCGTAAACCCCGTTAACACCTTTTGTTAGAATAGACCAGATGTCATCAGTAACACCAGATGCCGCTTGATTATTACCAGCATGAATTAAGAAAACATGGTCAACAATTCCATCGTTATCTCTATCATATTGCGAGAAATCGACGGTTGAATCCACCGCCTCGCATGCTTCTCGAACCAATTCGCGGTAGCGTTCCACGATTCTAGCACCTTCGCCGTAATATGTCATCGGTTTTTTAGCCCGAACCCACGTATTACCAGTGGGGACAACGCCTCCCATAGGCCCGGGCTGTATGTCCATCTGCCCATAAGAGTTCTCTCGATAATAGGTCTTAAGGGAAATACCTTCTGAGGCGTAGAGATATGCGTCAAATGCTGCGCCCTCTCTACTTCCGGGCATGTCGGCAAAATCTATCTTTAAGGCGAGAACGTATTCTATGCCATCGGATTGTAAGATGCCTTGCTCCCGTGCCAAACAACACCCATCAAGTGCTTCAAGAAATTCGTCCCGACTTTGAGGTGCTTTGGGGACTAACTCACCACTTGTGGAATCTTCATGGAAATAGAGATAAGGGTTCGGTGGTGCAGCTATACTTGGTGTAGAAAACAGGATAATGGTTGTGACACAAACAATAAAGGTCTGAAAAATTTGCATAGGTATGAACTGAAGAAAGATGTAAAGGAGCTTTCCAAAAGACTTAATCAAACTCACCCCCGCACTTCCGGCATAAGATGTAGAACTGGATGTCATCGGATTGGGCATGTTGTATCATGAGGTCAACCGCCTGCTGTGGCAGATCCGCTTCGCATTTCGGACATTTGTAGAGCGATCCTTCTGTTTCAGGAAATTGGGTGATGTCGCCCCAAACATCGTGAAGCGCGTATTTAAATTCCCACGGTAATTCGGTCTTAACAGCGGTCGCAATTTGGACGGCGTGGCGAATTAATTTCTGGGATTCATAGATGGAAACCGGCTCGTAAAGTTGTTGTGAATGTCTAATGGGGAGCGATCTACCGTCTGTCTCGACTTCAGGATCAAAATCGCGGGTGCGAGTGAGCAAAATCTGGTCGAGACGCGAACCGTCCTCTCTACCTTTCGACCAAAGGCGATGGTAGCCGGTGCGTTCAACACGGAAAAAGGCGGGTCTGTTCCCTTGCCTGTCGCCGCTGCTCACCACGCTTTCGAGACCGGTATGCCAGAGCCAACGTCCCCATTTCGTGGTATCGTCTGGTTCTGGACAAACCCGGATTGCCCCTGGACCCCCATCTCGATCCCAAGGGTGCGCGATTGCGTCGTCCATACCGATCCAATAAGAATCGTCGCCTCTTCCAAAGAGAACACGAAGATAGACGTACCAGTTTCCAATCTTTGGGATGTAAATCTCATGAATCGCGCGGGCACCGTGCATACTGTCAATAGCAAAGCCCTCGGAAGCTTCCTCATGCTCCACAATTCTCACACCCTTATCTAAGTGAACTGCCGCATTCGCCTCAATGACAAGTGTATCTTTCGGCAGCCGCACGAGTTCTTCGGGTTCGTCCGCATCTTCAGGATCGGTGGATTCTAAGAGATTATAGTGCTTTGCGATTTTCCGCGAGACACGTTCAAACTCTTTCTCAGAAAGGTTGGCATCAAAAAAACAGTCTCGAATCCCTTTTTTCCACAGATCCAGCAAGACAAACATCGCCTTCAAATTTCCGTCTGGACGTTTTCGAGTCCCAACCACGATTAGCATACCAGTGTCCTGAGAACGGCTGACAAGACATCGATGGACAGGAAAATCCAAGGGTCGATTTGTCTTACTTGACACAAGTAGGGGTGAATAGTACTGACATCTCTCGTCGCACCCCGGAATCTTTGCCCGTTTGGCTCTACAGCATTCTGGACAGATCAACATACCGTTGAGTGCTGGACATAAGCGTTTACCATTATCAGATCGGCAGGTGCGACATCGCTGGCGTCTGGGTCGCCTTCTTGATGTCAACTGTTTCTGATGTCGCATGGTCTTTTTCCTATGGGGGTCGGTTCCCAGTGGTCAGCCGATAGCCACTAAAAATCAATCGGGACGATTAACGAGGTCCGCCAGATATTCAGCGATTTTATCAGTAATCTGCTGCGCATCGACATCGGCGAAGTTAAAGAGTTCTTTAAGCATCGGAGAGATAGCACCTGTATCGAGTAATGCATTTGCGAGTCTACCCATATTGCTTCGATTAATGCCACCTGTGCCGTCATTGTTTCCCATGTCCAAAATTTTGATGCTATCAATTTTCTCAACGGGTCGCATCATTTGTTCGACGATATCTGGGAATTCGTCAATGAGTTCCATAACAGCCTCTTGGACAAGGACGCGTTGTTCAGCAACATTTCGGGCTTCATATTCAGCCATCTCGCCTTGTGCTTTCGCTCTCGCTTCAGCAAGTACGGCATCGGCGAGACGTTCAATGGGCTGTGCTTGTGCCTCGGCACCGATAATCGCAACCTCACGCTGCCATTCAGCCTCTTTGACTTGTTCCATGGCAGTCACATTCACTTCCGCCCCCATACGTTCGGCTTCAGCAACTAATTGCTCCTTCTCAGCAAGTGCGGTTACCTGCTGCTTATTGGCAACGTCAATCTTCCGATCCTCATCGCTTAAAGCGACACGTAATTCCTGATTGATTCGGGACTGCTCGACTGTTAGTGTTTTCGCAATCTCGGCAAGTTCAACTTGTCGCATCTGGTCAATCTGTGCGGTTTCCACGACGAGATTCTTCTCAATCTCACGCTGCTGAACCTGTTGCTCTTGACCGAAGCGGGTCGTCTGCACCAGCAGGTCGCGCTCGATATCGCGTAAAGACACACCCTCTTCTTGGGCAATACGTGCCTTCTCTACCATGAGTTCCTTTTCAACATCACGAATTTCTACTTGTTGTTCTTGTGCGATACGTGTCACCTCGACCGCCAACACTTTCGCAATCTCAGCGAGTTCAACTTGTCGCATCTGATCAATCTGTGCGGTTTCCACGACGAGATTCTTCTCAATCTCACGCTGCTGAACCTGTTGCTCTTGACCGAAGCGGGTCGTCTGCACCAGCAGGTCGCGCTCGATATCGCGTAAAGACACGCCCTCTTCTTGGGCAATACGCGCCTTTTCTACCATGAGTTCCTTTTCAATGTCCCGGATTGATACCTGTTGTTCCTGAGCAATGCGTGTCACTTCGACCACCAACACTTTCGCAATCTCAGCGAGTTCAACTTGTCGCATCTGGTCAATCTGTGCGGTTTCCACGACGAGATTCTTCTCAATCTCACGCTGTTGAACTTGTTGCTCTTGACTGAAGCGCGCCGTCTGCACCGCTAATTCGCGCTCGATATCTCGTAAAGACACACCCTCTTCTTGGGCAATACGCGCCTTCTCTACCGCCAGTTCCTTCTCTATCTCACGAACAGCAATCGTCTGTTCCTGTTCAATTTTCTGCATCTGGACGGTAAGATGTTGTTGGATTTCGGCAAGTTGTACAACTTTCGACTGCTCAATCTGTTGTGTTTCGACGATGAGATTTTTCTCAATTTCACGTTCTTGGACGACTTGCTCTTGTTGGACTTGAGCGACTTGGATGTCGCGATTCATCTCAATTTCGCGTTCTTGGACGATCTGTTCTTGGGTGATACGGGCGCGCTCCACTTCTTGCTTCATCTCGTATTCGCGCTCTTGGACACCCTGTTCCATCTCAAATTGGAATTTGAGAGTTTCCGCTTCTCGTTCAGCGGCATAGATAGCGATGTTCTTTTGTTGGTCGGATTCAGCCCATGCCTGTTCCTGTTCTGCTTCAAGTTTTTGGATACGGGCATCAACTTCAATTTGAACGATAGCGACCTCTTTTTCCTGAACGATACGTTCTTTTTCTCGTTCCTGCTCGGCTGTAATTTCGGTAATTTCACGAATACCGACAGCATCAAACCGGTTTTCAGCGTCCAGCGTTTCAACAGGCGTTTGATCTACTCGGATAATCGAAACAGTCTCAAGCGTCAAACCGTTTTGGATCTGCAAGTCCTCGCCGCATGCTGCTTGAACTTTATCCCCAAACTCTTGACGTTTCTGGAGGAGATCTTGGATTTCGCTTTCGGCGGCGACGCTCCGTAAAGCACCTTCAAGTTTAGGTTCAATCAATTCACGGACAGTTTCAGGGGTCATAGATTTATCACCAAGTGCCTGAGCTGCGCGCAAAATATCGGTTTGATTCGGTTCAACTTTAAGATAGAAAACGACTTCTACATCACCCCGGTTGAAATCATAGGTAATCAACGCCTCTGGTCCCTCACGGATCGCCTCAATTCGCATGGTATTAAGAGAAATTTCCTTGATTTCATGGATGATAGTGTTAACCCAGAGACCGCCGGTAATACTGATTTTCTCTTTGGAACCACCCGTCCGTACGAGTGCGACATCAGCTTTAGGTATCCGGTATCGGATGACCATAGCAACAAATGCCGCCAAGATAGCGAGCAGGACGAGTAGCGTAAATCCGAGTATACGCATCACTCCGCTCTGCCCAAAACTGTCGAGATTTTTGAAGGCAAACCATCCAACAGCAATGGCTACGGCGATCAAGAAGACAATAACAGCAATGAAACGCATTCAATTCTCCTATAATGTATAGAATAGAACAGAGGCACTAGTGTGTCTTGTGCGAGCGTGCCTACAAATTTTCACCGGAAGATTGTATCGCTGCTGAGGTGCGTCCGGTAACGCCCCTTGAGCGGTTGACGCGGAGAAGTCTGCCATGCGAGATTCGCTAAGTAGCACAAAGTATTTTCAATAAGAGGTTTCGCTATTGTTGTGCGATATGCATCGCGAGTGTCCACAGCAAAAGTGACATAATAGCCTTCGCCCCACTGTAACTGTAGACTCACAGCGTCCCCGTTATCCTCTCTGACTGCTAATTTCCGATAGCTTCTGTCGTTTGTCACCCAGTGATCGTCGGTTACGAGCGTATCAACATTAACCTTATGGGGCCAAGTAAACATGCCGGTTTTCTGCCCGTCATCCGTAACCCGCACATTGCTATCGTTAGAGTTCGTAACATGTATCGGGTGTCGATCAACAGGAAGCCAGTCTCCACGCCATTGCGGTTCAGTAGTATGGACTCCATCGGGCGGTATGATATTATTATCCATTGCGGAAGCCCAGACGATCCCACCCTTACGAACAAAGTCTTGAATCGCCTGATCAGCATCTTCAAGGAAATATTCACCGTCGTGTCCGGTTGCGAACCAGGTAAACCAGACGATATCATAATCTGAAAGCACAATGCTTGAAAGTTTGACGGCATTATTGGCATCCCCATGATTGTCAGGATTATCGTTGATATGCACAGTAGTGAATTGGAATTCTAATCCTTCGATTGTGGTAAGCGATTCTAACACTGCTGGCTCGCCCGATCTATTATCGCCAACAACAACCAAGACTCGGAATACACCTAATGGAACAATCTTTATAGAGGAAATAATATCTGAAAATGACTGCGAATGTGGAAGATCCCTAAGATTGCGAAGTGCTAACTGGAATTCTCGTGAACTTAAATTCAGATTCAAACGACGTCCTTCAAAATTGACGTGTTCATAAAAAACAACATGACATCCGCTGAATGGAAAACTCGGGCCGCGCTGGATACGAATGGAGGAGACCGTATCATTCATACCGATGTCAAACATTGAACTGACATCGCGCATGATAACACTCCGCTGTCCGCTATAGTCTACATTACGAAACACTTCGATGATAACTGGGACAGCCCCATATTCAGGCGGTGTTGGATGCGCTGATGGACTAAAACTGATAGCCGTGATTGCGTCCCCGAAATTGTAGGGGATATCGTGGATATTCGGATAAAATCCGGGTGGAAGTACCAACCGGCGACCCTTATAGTCTTCATGCTCATGGAAGATAGCTTTATAGTTTGGAGACGCGTTGAACCCAGGGCCCTTATAGATTTTGATCGAGGAGATAATGTCTTGTGCCCCGATTTCGCCTGTATTTGGCACCGATTCAATGAGCGTTACTTTGCGTCCTTGAAAATTCACATGTTCAAAAACTTCAACGACGAGCCTCGGCATGTTAGTCATAAGCGATCCCTATTTCTGGTATCACCGCTATACGAAAGCATAGCGGTTCGATTTCACAAGTGCTCTCAGAAAGCGCATACATCAGCTAACCAAAACACGCGAATTTGACGGTAGCGCGTCATCGCGTCGCTTGTGAACCAAACTGCAAGTTTAATTAAAATACAATTAGCAGACACAGTTTGTCAAGGAAAAAATACTTTTCCTTTTGAAAACCAAACAGCTCTTAAGTTTTACGTTTTCTCTTGAATTAGTCAGAAAGAATATGATAAAGTACCTGTAAAGCCTGTAGAGAATGCTTTTATAGTTAAAGTTACAGTCGTTACGAGATTGTGAAAAACGGGGTTAGGAAACCTCGTCAACTGGAAAGAGGGATCCACATGTCCTATAAAAGAGTGCTCTTAATCATTTTTATTACAGGTATCGGTGCGGGTCTTGTCTACTTTCTTACTCAGCTGGAAGAGTCAGCGACGAAAGAGACGGCGGAGTCCCGTCCAGTTGCGCTCCCGTATAGCTGGGTTGGTAATATCACAAAATCACAAATTGCGGAGCCTTCAGGTATTACTTATCACGCAGTCCGGCGGAGCCTATTTATCGCCGACGATTCTGGGAGTATTCATGAAGTTCGGTTAGACGGTACTCTGGTTCAATCGAAAGGATTGAGCGAACGCGACCTTGAAGGCATTACAGTGAACTCGGATACGGGTATGCTATACGCTGTGGTTGAAGATGACGAAGCAATCTTAGAATTGGATGCAGAGACACTGACAATTCAGCGGGAATTCAGGATTGACAGGAATTTTGAAGGCGAACAGCTCTTGAAAAAAGGGGGTATGGGTATCGAAGCGATCGCCTTTGTCCCAGATGCTTCGCACCCCGAAGGAGGGACCTTCTGGGTTGGCAATCAATCGTTTAGCCTCAAACCGCAGGATGAACCCTCGGTTATATGTGAAGTGCGTGTTCCGCTTCGCTCGGGAACAGCCCGTAAGGCAGAAGGCACTATTATTAACGCCTACCGGATGAATTTCATTGATATTTCAGGGTTGGCTTATGATTCACAAGGTGATCACCTAGTCTTAGTCAGCGATGCAAGCAACTTGTTGGTGGAACTGAAAAAGGAAGGCACAATCCTGGGGCAATACCTCTTACCCGGTGATGAACAAGAAGGCGTTGTATTGGATGGGTTGGGCTATATGTATATCGCTCAGGAAAATGGAGAGATTATTAAATTAGCCGATCGAAGGCTGCGTTAGACGCTCGGTCTGCCTGTAGCGGCACACCTATTTTTTCGTTTTATCCATCGCTATCTTCAAAACGAAGCGCAACGATGTCCGGCATCAAGCCAAGGACGAGCGTTAGAGATGAATACTACTCTGCCGTGTAGCCTTGGTCTACCCGCCAGAGGACTTGTACATTTCCTTCATCATAGAGAACACCGTAGACAAGTTTTTTACCATCAGCATTTTCTAAATGGAAATATCTGCGGCGTTTCGCGTCCATAGTTCTTTCTTTAGGTGAGGAAAGTAGCGAGGCGTGAACCTCGCCTGACGGAGATTAAAATCTTCACTATTCAAGTGTGACAAAATCTGCCTCCACACGATGCGGAATGATCCCTGCGTCGTTGCCGCGGTGGAGCAATTCTCGGACCCCAGCTCTCCCCTTCTCACCATAATCAAGGGTATAGTCATTGACATACATCCCGACGAACTTATCAGCCAGTGCGGTCTCCATGTCACGCGCATAGGTCATAGCGTATTCTAACCCACGCGCTCGATGTTCAAGTGAATATTGAATGCTCTGCTTGAGCAGTGCTGTTATTTGGCGAATTTTCTCAGTGCCGAGGTTGCGGCGTATGACGTTCGCACCGAGGGGTAAGGGAAGTCCTGTTTCCTCGTGCCACCACTCTCCTAAATCGATAACCTTGTGAAGCCCTTCACGGGCATAAGTCAATTGTCCCTCATGAATAATGAGTCCGGCATCCACTTCGTCCTGTTGAACGGCATCTAATATTTTATCAAAGGGACGAGTCTCTGCCTGAAAATCAGGTTGGAAAAGGCTCAATGTAAGGTAAGCAGTCGTCATTTTGCCTGGAATAGCGATGCGTTTCCCTTCAAGGGTATCCATCGGTGCCTTAGCAACAACAAGCGGTCCATATCGGTCTCCGATGCTTGCGCCGCAGGGCATCAGTGCGTAATCCTTGGCGACATAGGCGTAAGCGTGAACAGAGATTGCCGTGACTTCGAGTTCAGCAGCGAGTGCCCGCTGATTCAAAGTCTCAATATCTTCAATAACATGAACAATTTCAAAGGGTCCAGTTGAAATCAGCCCTTTGGCAAGAGCATAGAACATAAATGCATCGTCGGAATCGGGACTGTGTCCAATCCGAATTTTTTCTGTTTGTGACATAGGGTTCCTTCTCAAGACTTATTTGTGTCTAATAATCCTCAATATTTTCGTAAAAATCAGTTTCTGGTAGGTACTCCTCTTCATTGAGTTCTTCCTCCTCATACGCCTCATATTCAGGGAGTGTGAGGAGTGCTTCTATCTCACTTGGATTCTCAATACGGAGTTTACAAATCCAACCGTCACCTTCAGGGAAACGGTTGAGGAGTTCAATATCATCCTCAAGAGCGGTGTTGACCTCATAAACCTCACCACTGACAGGTGCGTGGATATAGAAATTTCTGCCATCAGAGGTTTCGAGGTGTCCCATAATCTCGTCTTGCTCAAATTCACCAAGAGACGGCAATTCAATAAAAATGATGTTGCTATAGATTTCCTGGGCGCGCTCGGTGATCCCGACGCTACACTCCTTTGAATCAAGGATCTCAGCCCACTCATGTGTTATTGTATATTTTATCTCAATATTATTCATCGCGAATCCCTCCGAATTCGTCAGACATAAGTCAGAATCGCGTCTTTGCGTTGCTAAAAAGTTTGTCCAAGTGAAAAGGTATAAACAGCTTCACCTTGGACGACATGAAGGCGTTCTGATTCTTCTACCGTAGGTTTGAATTGCGGGACATAAGCGGCGTTTAGTGTTATGCCGCCGACTCGGACACCCAGCCCGAAACATATCCCTTCCGCCTTCCAGAGTCGTTCCTGCGTTTCAAAGGCAGCGTCTTGAAGTAGAAAGACCGAGGCGTAGCGTTTTTCAGTGTGCCTGAGATACCCAATCCTACCACCAATCCAATTTTTATACCACAGTTCTGCCCCGACATTTGCCCGAATGCCATCGCGGAAGGGTGGATGTGTGTCTAAACCGACCCGTAATGATACGTTTGACAATTCGCGGTGATAGGCAATACCAACAACAATTGTGCGTTCTATTCTATCAGGAATTTCAACATTAGAAAAGGAGAGCCCATTGCTTAGGTTCCGCGCCGCAATACCGATGTGGATTCCACTGTCAAATTGCTGAATAATACCGACGTTATAGGCATAACCGTGTCCGAGATGCTCTTTCGCGTCAACATCAACAACTTTTGAACGCAGCCATTTCGCGTCAAACCCGATAACAGTGTTGCGAAGGATATTTACCCCATAGCCGAAACCGATAGCGAGATTATTTTCGGGAAAACTATTGACCGCTTTTCCAAGATAGTCAACGCGTCGAAAGGAACCTTCTTGCCCAAAAGCAAATGCGAACCCAAATGCGCCGAATTTACCCATTGGAAAGACCCAGTTGAGCATTTCAATGCCAGAGGCGCGCTGTTCAAACCGACTGTAGTCCTCATAAGTAGCGTCGTCATTCGGTTTAGCGAGAAGGGTAATCGTGCGTGGAAAACGGATTGTATGAACGACAAACCTGTTTCCGGCTGGGGTACTGATACCCGCGGGGTTGTTCCCGAGTGCGTCTGCTCCACGGGTTACACCCGCGAAGCTGCCTCCCATTCCGTGATATTCGGCACCGAGGAGCTGCTTGAGAAACCCATTCGTTGTGGCGGTCATGTTCTCAGCAAAAGCGACACTACTACAAACGAGAAAATAGAAGACAAGGACAACTGAACTGTGAATGTATTTCACTTTTACCTCACACCAAAACGTTAACTTTCTAAAAATACGGGAGTTGGGTATAGGAACGCACACCGAATCAAGCGGAGCAGAGGGTTACCTGCGCGACAGCATACACATTTGTATGGGACATAGAAACGAATATTAAATTGATATTCCGTGCGTCGGCATACCGTCGGACTTCGCCGTGCAAAATAAGTTCAGGTTTCCCGACAGCATTCGCCTTGATCTCTACGTCTCTCCAACGCATACCGGCAATCAGACCTGTGCCGAGTGCTTTCAGGGCTGCTTCTTTTGCAGCAAAACGGGCAGCGAGTCGCCAATATCGGCTCGGCGCGTCTCCACAATACGCGAGTTCTTGTTGCGTATAAACCCGCTGTTCAAAGCGCGCCCCCCATCGACGAGATGCCTCTCGAATCCGTTCCACTTCAACAATATCAATACCGATTCCCTGAATTTTTTGCTGATGCATCGATCTATCTATAGAGGGCATCCGTCATTTGTGCAGCACGAACATTTGCTTTTACATCATGGACACGGACAATGTCTGCTCCGTGTGCGATTGCCCAACACACCGTCGCTGCTGTGCCTTCAACGCGCTCCGTCATCGGAACATCTAAAATATTGCCGATAAACGATTTACGCGAAGTGCCGATAAGCAGCGGTCTGTTTAGCACTTGAAACTCCGAAAGACGCTTCAGGAGCTGAAGGTTATGCGCTGTCGTTTTACCAAAACCGATGCCTGGGTCAATAATAATGCGTTCGGCAGCGATACCGTGTGCCTCAGCATTCTGAATCTTTTTTTTTAGCCATGCGTGAATCTCGTTAACGACATCTTCATATTCGGGTGCCTGCTGCATTGTGCGCGGTGTCCCATTCATGTGCATCAGAACAACACCGGCTTCCATCTCAGCGACGACTACCGCCATGTCAGGATCGCCACTCAGGGCAGTGATGTCATTAACAATATGTGCGCCTGCCTCAAGTGCACACTGCGCCACCTTTGCTTTGGACGTATCAACAGAAATGAAAACGTCCACAGTATCAGCGAGTGCATCAATGACCGGAACGACCCGTGCTAATTCTTCATCAACCGATACTGGTGATGCCCCTGGACGTGAAGATTCGCCACCGACATCGATGAGGGTAGCACCTTCAGCAATCATCGTCTCGGCATGCGCGACCGCTTGTTGGACATCAAGATAGCGTCCGCCATCGGAAAAAGAGTCCGGCGTGACGTTCAAGATGCCCATCACATGCGTATTTCTACCTAAAGTGAGTGTTTTCCCACGACAAATCATATAATCGGTTTCGCGGGAAGTTGAGGTCGGGGTCCGAGGATTTCATCAATCTCTTCAGTAACAAGCGTTTCACGTTCTAATAACGCATCTGCGAGTAACTTCAATCCATCCAAATTGGTTTCCAAAATATCACGTGCCTTTTTATAGCACTCCATGACGATATCGTGGACAGCCTGATCAATCTCAATAGCAGTTTTTTCGCTATAATCCTGATGGACAGCCAATTCCTTGCCAAGAAAGACCTGTTCGTCGCGTCTGCCGAAAGTGAGGGGTCCCATGTGGCTCATGCCCCACTGGGTAACCATCCGACGTGCGAGGCTCGTCGCTTGCTCAAAGTCATTTTGCGCACCTGTCGTCTGCTCACCAAAAATAATTTCTTCAGCGACCCGACCACCGAGTGCAAAAATAATGTGAGCGAGGAGTCGTTTTCTGCTCATGTTATGGCGTTCTTCAAGTGGAAGTTTTGCTGTGACACCGAGTGCTCTACCGCGGGGAACAATCGTACACTTATAATTCGGATCGCTCTCTGGCACGAAATGTAACATAAGCGCATGCCCGGCTTCGTGATAGGCAGTAACGCGCCTCTCTTCCTCACTAATCACGAGGCTTCGGCGTTCTGGTCCCATCAGGACTCGGTCTTTCGCCTCGTCAAAGCAGAGCATGTCAATCTGTTCTTTGTCGTGTCTTGCTGCAAGGAGTGCGGCTTCATTTGCCATATTTTCAAGGTCAGCCCCGGAGAAGCCAGGTGTCGCCTTCGCTAAAAGATCCAAATTGACATCTTCGGCAAGTTTATAAGGCTGTTTTGTATGGACTTTGAGGATTGCCTCTCTTCCGCGAACATCGGGAAGGTCGACGACAATTTGTCGATCAAATCTACCGGGACGTAGGAGTGCTGGATCTAAGACGTCGGGACGGTTCGTTGCGGCGATGAGAATCACACCTTCTGATGCGTCGAACCCCTGCATTTCAACGAGGAGTTGGTTTAAAGTCTGTTCACGTTCATCGTGTCCGCCGCCGATACCTGCTCCTCGGTGTCTGCCGACTGCATCGAGTTCATCAATAAAAATAATACACGGCGCGTTTTTCTTTCCCGTTTCAAAGAGGTCCCGAACACGAGAGGCACCAACACCAACGAACATCTCAACGAAATCGGACCCGCTGATGCTATAGAAGGGGACATCCGCTTCGCCTGCGACGGCTTGCGCGAGCATAGTCTTCCCCGTGCCTGGGGGTCCCATCAGTAGGACTCCTTTAGGAATTCTACCGCCGAGACGTTCAAATTTTTTCGGTGCTTTAAGGAACTCAATAACCTCTTCAAGTGCGTCTTTTGCCTCATCAACCCCTGCGACATCTTCAAAGGTAATCTTGTTTTGATTCTCGGAATGGAGCCTTGCGCGACTTTTACCGAAAGAGAGGGCGCGATTTCCGCTCCCTTGCATTTGCCGTGACAAGAAAATCATCAGCCCTAAAAAGATGAGAAGCGGTATGATCGTCGTCCCGAAGATAATCAACCCTTGAGGAAACTTAGATGGCGGCTTGACGTTATAGTCAATACCATATTCATCAAGTTTTGCCTGAATGTCATATTCATCAAGTGCATCACGGCTTGCTCTAAATTCGCCTTCCCAATTCGGGGGAAAATGGGTTTCCTGTTCTTCAAGCGGCACGGCACTCAGGATGTCACTGCGTATTTGGTTCACACTCTCTGCGTAAAAACGTCCCTCAACCCATTCCTGATCTAACAGCAGATACCCATCAAATAGATCTGGTCCGCGCTTTATATACTGGTGAAAATCAGAGGTCGCCAACTGATAGACGGGGTCTCTGCGGTTAAATAACTGATAGATGCCGAAGACAACGATCCCCGCAATAATCAGCCACCAAATCACCATGCTTCTTGTATTTTTGTTCACAACCAAGTGCCTCTCTATTTAAAATCTGATCTCGGACAAAAATGTGATTTCAAAACATGTTTAAAAGTATAACAGATTTTTTTTCAAATTTCAACCGAATTTACAAAAAACGACTATTTTAAGGGTTTCGCGCTCATATCGTGTAATTTTAACTGGATAAATAATTGGATTTACGGTATACTTTTAACGAAGGAACGTAGAAACAGATGCAACAGAACTGTTAATCAACATCAAAACGGATAATCTCCAACACACATTGCCAATATAAAATAATACAAAGTTAAACCTATTGAAATCCTCTGACTATAGAGGGCGGGAAAATGAGGGATACGGCTCTCTTATCTAAGCGAGCCCGATCCAATGAATTATCCTAAAAAGGGGGAATTCATGAACTTTAATAGACCTATCCTTGCGGTAGTTAGCCTCCTATTCCTAACAGTGCCTTGTGCATTAGGGCATATCACGGGGGCGAATCTTCAAAATTTTCAATACAATGCAGACTTCGTTTCAGTCGCGCCTATCGTAGATGGCTACCTCGACGATCCGGTTTGGGAGCAGGTCATCCCTGGAAAATTAGACAAAAATCTAATTACTGGCGAACACTTGCCTGAGTCTCCTGATTTCAGCGGCTCTTTTGCGGCGGTTTGGCGGAACGGTTTCCTGTATGTCGCCATCAAAATACTGGACGACCAACTTGAAACGCGTAAGACCAAACTCCTTCGTGAAGACCACCTCATCCTCCACATAGACCCACATCACTCAGGACGAAAGGATGCGCTCTACCGTTTTGAGATTCCGATTCAAAAGGAGATGGATACGTTAAAGTACCCACTGACGCGAGTGGCATGGGGAAATGATGGACAGACGTGTGAGTTGAGTTTCCGACTTGACGATCTCGCGAGAAAAGGGAATAGTATTGGATTCGACATTGCTTACCACGATGTTGATGGCGGGCATCTCGAAAATAAAATTGGTTGGGTTCCAGAAGGCTACACGGAGGACAACGATTTTATCCCGGATCTCATCTTTACAGCCCGGATTGAACCCAGCAGACACCAAAAATTAATCCAGTGGGGACACGTCAAGCGTCTCTACTAAGTCATTAACGCAGGGGTTGGGTTACCCAACCCCTATTACCGTCAATAAAGCACGATACAAAGAGTATTGGAGAATTTGTGTATTATATCGGTAAGACTTTGGAACTGATGGGGATCGCATGCTTAGGCGCCGGACTCTATTTAGGTTGTGCCAATCCCTTCAATTACAGTGAATCCAAAGCAATGAGCGTTGAAATAGGCTTCCTGACGTTGGGTGTTTTAATCTTTTTTGTTGGAAGACTCATTGAGAAACGTTCTTAAGGATTAACGATTAAAAGGAGATGAACGATGCAGCGAAGCATAAAAGCAGCACCCACTCTCATCTACCCTGAAACGGATGGTAAGCCGATGGCTGAAACAGACACACACCGCAAATTCATGATGGCTTTCATTCAGATGCTCGAGGATCATTTCCAGAATGACAAAGATGTCTATATATCAGGCAACCTAATGATGTATTACGTTCAAGGGGACCCAAAGCAGTGTGTCTCCCCCGATGTCTTTGTGGTATTCGGCGTAGGGAAAAAAGCGAGGAACACCTATAAGACATGGGAAGAAGGGCACACCCCGGATTTTGTATTAGAAGTATCAAGTCGCAGTACGTATCAGCACAACCTTTCAGGCAAAAAGCACCTTTACGCCGAAACACTTGCGGTACAAGAATATTTCATCTACGATCCCTCCGGTCAGATAGCGGTGGCATTCACCGGTTTTCATCTCGTAGATGGTACATACCGGGAAATAGAGCCCGTGAATGAGCGGCTGCCCTCGGCGGTGTTAGGATTGGAGTTAGGTGAGCGCGAGGGTTCTCTTGGTTTGTATAACCCAGATATTGAGCAGTGGTTGCTGACACCTGATGAACGCGTCAAGCAGGCGAATAAATACGTCCAGCAAGAAGCGCAAGCACGCCGAAACGCTGAAGTCCAAGCCCAGCAAGAAGCACAAGCACGCCGAAACGCCGAAGCCGAACTTGCCCGGGCGTTAGCTGAAATTGAACGCCTCCGGTCAGGCTCCAAGGACTGATCCTGATAGGGAGACCTACGGCATCTGTTTATTCTCCTGAATTCCAATAAATCGCGTAAGTCTTGTCTTAAAAAATATGCCATACACACCTGAAAATGCCCAAAATGTTGATAAATCCCTCCCGATCGACCAAATTCTATCACGGACGATAACAATTGAAAATACAGTAAATATTCTAAAATGCCACTTCTCCGTTGCTAATATTTCACGACTTCCAATATTAGCAATGTACTCCGTTTATGAAATGTTTATGGGTATCGAGCGATATATTGGAAAAGAGCTCGCACCACTAAAGAGCCACACCACATCTGATATTAAATCTGGCGGAATTGGAGATATTGAAGTTTTAGACGAAAATGGGGATTTCTTTGAAGCGGTTGAAATTAAACACAACATTCCGATCTCACCAGACCTCGTTCAAGGTGCATACCAGAAGTTTGCTGATACCTCTGTCTGTCGCTATTATCTACTTACCACAGCAGAACCAAACGTTGATGACTCGGAGACAATAGACCGATTAGTCCAACAAATTCATAGGCAGCACGGTTGCGAAGTGATTGTCAACGGTATCCTTCCCTCACTAAAATACTATCTGCGGTTGTTAAGCAATCCAAAACTGTTTTTAGATTGCTACTCGAAAAATCTTCAGTTGGATTTTGACCGAAACACAGACATTAAGACAGCTCATTTAAACTATTGGAACGAATTGTTAAGTTCTTTGTTATGAAATGCCCATTAATTGGGGTATTAGCTAATCAGTTATCTGCATAATCGCAATCCCCTGCTCCCCAGCGACAGAATAAAGAAGCCACGTTTTTCCATCCTCACAATAGATAGCCGGATCCCGGAGTTCATGCACACGTTCCCGATCTAACCCACCCGTTGACCGTTTAATCGGCAGATCGACTCCCTCGAAATCGTGTTTCGGCGCGATAACCTCTATCGGTTTAGATGGCTGCCAGTCATTCCAATCGTCTGTTAACTGCACCGTGCTTTTCTTGATACGCTCTGGCCTGTCTCCGTAAAGTGAATAATAGACAGTTAGTGTATCGCCTTCCAAGAGATTCGCCGTGTGTCGCGGGAAACCGGTATTGTTTGTTGGAGACTTGCGCGGAAAGAGCGGCGTGTCTCGCTCGATAAACGATGCTGTCCACTCCGGTGTTTCTGCCCGGCTTATCCAACCGTGATACGTCGCATACGGGTGTCCGTTCCACCAAAAGACACGAAAATAGGCTCTGTTGCGTCTATCCATTGTATCTGAGGCGGTATAATCCACACCGTCTGTAGAGACAGCCCAAGAGGTTACTTGCCCACCACGGGGATTTCCGTGGAAGTACATAAAGAAGCGTCGATTCTCTTCGTCTATGTGTACATCCGGCGAAGCGATATGGTCACATCCTCGAAAGACAGTATCGTCGCGATGCAAAGCACCCGGAGGGTGGACGGTGTAAGGACCTTCAATCGCATCGGCATACGCCAATCGGATGTAGGCACCGCGATGGTGGGCGAAGTAGAGATAATACTTCCCCAACGGATTCTCTACCCATTCCGGCACACGGACCAGCGAGGGACCATTGATGTTCGAGAAGCCGTGTTCCCTATCAAGCTCAGGCATTTCAGGATGAATCAATAACGTGCGTTCCATATTTCTCCTCAATCGTGCGTTTGAAACCGGTATACCTCTTTCGTCTGTTCGGACATGTTGCTCCATATCTCTTCTGGGACACGTGCTCTGAAGATTCCTGGCGCGTCCGGGGAGTGGTGAAACTTTCGGAAATAGACGAGTGCAAGCATGTGTCGGACGGTTTGTGAACGGTTCGGCATTGCCCGATGCCAGCACCGCATATCGCGGACAACGACTGAACCTGCGGGCATCTCTAACTGAAAAGATGGAAGTCGTGCAGCGCGTTCCTCATCGCAGACGTTGTATGGAGAATTACGGACAGCAGGATCATCAATAATGAGATGTGAACCGGGCCACACCTCCGTTGCCCCGTTCTCTACTGTAAAATCGACGAGCGGAATATTAACCACAATCGTTGAAACAGGGAGCGCGAAGGGTAGTTCAGGAAAGAGCTGTCCTGAATCTCGATGAATCCACTGGATGTCGCTACCAGGACGCGTCGAGTTACAGCCATAAGGCAGATACGCAAAAATTTTCTCACCCATAGCAGCTTTCAGAATCGGCATTGCGAACGGGTTGTCAATAATACGTGGGTCCATGAACGGCATCTTTAGCATCGGGTGTTCACCCTCATGCCCGTTCTCTTCATTACTAAGCACTTCTTCCATAGCAATATCGAGTTTTGCTATCCAATCACGTGGAAGGACACTTTCGATGACCACCAATCCTGCCTCGCGTAAGAGGCGCGCCCCGGCATCAACGCTTTCGGGTGTGAGTCTGTTTTCAGCGCGCTCTTGTGCAGAGATTTCCAGTATGGGAATGTTTACTGTTTTTCCTGTCGTTTTCATCTGCCTTGCCTCCTGTTTGTGAAAGTATAGCAGAAAATAGTGAAGTAAGTCAAGATTCATTACCCAAGCAATCGGAGCCATTCAATTGTCAGAATCAGGATTTTCAGGATTCAAGGATTTGTGGGATTTTGGAAAAATTGTTGTTTTCTCGTGCGAATTCGTATAGAATAACATAAACTTGCATATAGCAGGCTATTGGATAGAATTAACTTCAGAACGGTATTCATACACAAAGGAGTGAGCGATGACCCCTGAAGTCGCACTACAAAAACGAGAGCAGATGATTGAAGAGGGGTTCTGCGTTGTTGACGATGTTTTGACAGAAGAGTTCTTACAGGAACTTCGGGATGAGTCAGAACGGCTTATCGCAGGACACGTGGAACCGGAGGATGTCATCTATCAAGGACAGCACGTCAACGTCCGCGGTGAAGATAATCCACATATTCAAAAATTGTTGGAATGGCAGCCATCATGTGATGCCCTTGAACAGATCGGGTTTGGAGATTTTGTAACGTCCGGCGGGATTATTATTCTGACGAAGGAATCCGGAGGCCCCCCACTCTATTGGCATCAAGACTGGATGCGCTGGAACGATCCACTCAGCTGCGCGCCGTGGCCCCAGACGATTTTTCTTAATTACTATCTCACCGATACATCGCGGGAAAATGGCTGTTTGAAAGTAATCCCAGGTACACATCGTAAACGCATCGACTTACACGACATATTAGTGCCTGCACACGAACAAGGGGCACGGTTCATTGATGCGGATCATCCGGTGATGTTCAGCGATCATCCGGATCAGGTAGATGTCTGTGCGAAAGCGGGTTCGTTGGTAATGGCAGACGCGCGGATTTTACATTCTGCCCACCAAAACTATACCGATGTTCGACGGACTCTCATCCTTGCTTGGCACAGTCGCCCTAACACTGTCCCGGACTACTGGGATCGTGAGATACCAGAAACTATTGCCAATCGCGACGAGGATGCAAACTACCCGATGTCTCGCATTCCTACCGATTTCTTGCAAAGATAAACGGAGGTAAAAATGATTCCGATTGATCTGAGCGGGAAAGTTGCCGTGATTACAGGTGGCTCAGGTGCGTTAGGGCGTGTTATGGTCAGGACCTTGGCGACAGCTGGAGCGGATATTGCAATCTGCTACCATAGGGATGTCGAGACAGCGCGTCGCCTTCAAGACGAAATTATTGCCAGACGTGTAAAGGCAATCACTGTGCAGGCAGATGTCACCAATCAGGAATCGATAAACGCTATGCGTGATACTGTCTTCAAAGAATTAGGCACGGCGGACATCATCGTTAATAACGCCGTCATTCAGTACAGTTGGACTTCTGTTTTAGAGCAGCCCGCAGAAGACTACGAAAGTCAGTTCCAATCGTGCGTTCTGCATAATGTGTATATGGCACAAGCGTTTGTTCCTGCAATGATTGAAACCAAGTGGGGACGTGTTATCAGTATTAACACGGAATGCTCAATGCAGAATTTCGAGAGACAGAGCGCGTATACATCGGGCAAGCGGGGTATGGACGGTGTCCTGCGAGTCCTTGCTAAAGAGGTAGGCGCGCACGGTATCACTGTTAATCAAGTCGCGCCGGGATGGACAATCAGCGAAAAGAGTGAATCGAGAGCGGCCGACGAACACTATTGGAGCAAAGTGCCGATGCAACGGCGTGGGACTGCCCAAGAAATCGCCAATACCGTGCTTTTTCTCGCGTCAGACCTTGCAAGCTACATCACGGGTGCTTATATTCCGGTGTGCGGTGGGAATGTGATGCCTACAATTTAAGGAATTCATTCCATGGAAATAAAAGTTTGCGCTCTCGGAATCTTGTTCAGGAACGGAAAAATACTGTTAGGCAAAAGGGCTAAGCGCAGGACTTCCTATCCGAACGTCTGGGACATGATCGGTGGACACTGCGAAAGTGACGAAACACTGGAGCAGACCCTCATCAGAGAATTGCAGGAAGAAATCGGGGTTACACCTATTCGGTTTGAACACATTTCAACGCTATATGATTCCAATAACGATCACACCTACTATGTGTTTGTGGTAAAGGACTGGAAAGGCGAACCAGAGTGTTTACAACCAGAAGAGCACGCAAGGATTGGATGGTTTAGCATTAACGAAACCTTGAAATTGGAGCTTGCCTTGCCTGTCTATCGCGATTTATTCACAAGTCTTGAAGGTAACTGATTATATCCGAAATCAATACTGACACTTAAGAGGAAAATATGGAACGACACAAACTCCAATACCAAGTCCTAAACCAGCACAATCCCAACGGGGAAACGGGCCAGGATTGGGAGATAGACGTGCATGCCACGCCAGAAGAGTTGGAGACCTTCGCAGAGAGAGGGTATCTCGTTCGGGAAGGCCTCTTTCAAGGTGAGACACTCGAAAAATTGCGAGATGCTCTTGAACGTTTGGAAGAACGAGAGTGGGAAAAACGGGACAGTGCCATCGCTGGAAAGAAAGGTTGGGGGTTCATCCCGCGACACTTGATGGATAAAGATGAAGTGTTCTTAGAACTCCTTAAGTTTCAACCGACTTTATCAATTGCCCGTGCAATGATGGGACCCTTGGTGCGTTTGCGCGGTTTGAGTGCCCGTATCACTTATTCCGGTGAGGATCGAGAACAGCAAACCCCGTGGCATCAACATCTACGAGTGGTTTCCAACCCGTTGCCTCCGTGGTTCTCACGTCCACACTGTATGGATTCTCTTATCTATCTTGACGATCTCAACGAAGACACAGGCGCAGTAGCCGTCGTCCCAGGTTCACACAACTGGTTAGACAAGGCAACACCGCACACTCATGGACCGGTAGAAGGGGAAGTCGAACTACGGGTGAAAGCCGGTGGCGGTGTCCTAATCCATGGAAATCTCTGGCACCGAGGATTGCCAACGCTCAATGCCAAACGGAGAATGTTGATTTTGAGTTATACACCGACATGGCTCCGGAAATCGCCACACGGTGGTCCACAACCCAAAGACGGTTTAACCCACGCTTTTCTTGAAGATGCGGATCTGGAAGAACGGATGCTATTGGGTGTGGGTGGATATTCTTAAACCTAAATTATAGGAGGGATAACTGGATGAAATATTGTTTATCTTTAATCACTTTACTCTCCATTTTCGCGATCTATTTGCCTGTCTCTGCGCAACACCCAGATGCTGTTGGTATCTGGTTCTTTGATGAGGGAACAGGCGACGAAGCGGTTGATAGTTCAGGGCATGAGCATACTGCGAGTGTTGTTAATGGAAAACTGGAATGGGTTGATGGTAAGTTTGGAAAGGCGGTCGGCTTCAAGCCCGGGACTTACCTTGAAGTTGAACATACAGACACGTTAAATCTGAAAATGTTTACAGTCGCTGCATGGGTAAAATTCCTGAACGACACGGGCGGTGGCGAGCAGAATATCGCCTACAAACAGGTCGGAAATGATCGGCTTACCCGAAACTACACTTTGAAAATGTGGGGCGGCAAAATCTACGGTATCTTTGCGAGTGATGGAAATACGGATGCTGTTGAATTGGAGAGTACGACCAATGTCGTTGACGAAAAGTGGCATCACGTTGCAATAGTTTACGACAAAAAAGCGTTCAAGTTGTATGTTAATGGCAAAGAAGAAAACTCTGGCGATTTCGCGAAAGATCCTGAAACCAATGACGCGCCGCTCCGAATTGGCAACGGTATCGACGGTGTCATCGATGAACTTCAGATTTTGAGTGTTGCACTCTCGGCGGATGAAATCCAAAGCGATATGGATAACGGAATCCAACTCTCCGTTGAACCGGCAGATAAAGTTACAACGACATGGGGGAGATTAAAAACGCAATAACAATGGACATCATCATTAGAAAAGCAGTTCCAGAGGATGCGAAACCTGTCGCCTCTGTACTTAACTCAGTTATCCTTGAAGCGAGATATACTGCGCTAACGAATACCTTCACAGAAGAAGACGAGCGCAACTTTATCAACGGATTGTGTCCACGGAGCGCGATGTTTGTCGCTGAAGTAGACACTCAGATTGTCGGCATCCAAGTCATTGAACTGGACGGTTTGGCACAGTATACTGATTCAATGCAACATGTAGCAACAGTCGGGACGTGGATAGATGCTAACTTTCGTGGGCATAAGATTGGACGGTCCCTGGCTGAAGCGTCTTTCACATTTGCCAAGACGAAGAACTTTGAGAAAATCTCGATTCAGGTGTTAGCAGATAATACGCGGGCACTCCGATTTTATGGCAATCTCGGTTTTGAGAAAATTGGTGTCGCCAAAAAACATGTAAAATTTGAGGATAGATTCTGTGATGTGTTCTATTTGGAAAAATTCCTGACAGATGACTCCTAAACGTGGTGTGACCCTCCGTGCGGTGCTGAACTGATTTTGTAGCATAATCTGTTAGATTGTGGCTACTATGGCACAGACTAATAGTCTACGCTACGAAATACCTGCAAATAATGCCCCTCAACTCATAATTCTGAATTTCTTCTTGACAAAAATAGAGGCTTGATTTATTATTTAGCAAAATAGGGTAGTTGTTATTAACTTCGCGGTTTGTCCTTCTATACGAACGTGATAAAAAGGTAAACGTAAAGTCTATAAGTTGTGGCAATAATTAAATCCATGAGATACCCCTTTTTAGTGTTCTGGTCTGTGGTAGGATAGAAACACTACAAAGCAGTTCCCATGGATTTAGAAGCAACACTTCCAAGTGCTTATATCTGTTTAGATAGCACTTTGGACTATCGGAAATCGAACCCTATAAATTCTCAAGGGATATTCCTGTTTGCTTTCGTTTATTTTGACGGGTTTATTCGGAAAAAGTTCGTTTTTCTATTAAATTTTTGCTGAACCGATACGATTGATAGAAGGAGATTTAACGATGAAAACAGCGTTTATGTTCAGATTTCTGATGTTAGGCTTGATGCTAACAGGAGTCATCGCAACGAGTCATGCCCAGAGCGTTAGTACTGATGAACTCATCATCTACTACAGTTTCAATCAAGACACGCTCAGCGGCGATGATGTCGCAGATGTCTCTGGAAACGGAAACGATGGACTTATCAAGGGGAACAACATCGAGCCCGTGGACGGCGTAGTCGCCGGAGGCTTGTCCTTTCCGGGTGCCGCGACAGATTATATTTCGGTACGGAACCATGAGTACGTTGACCCATTCCCAGCACTGACCATCGCAGCCTGGGTAAAAGCACCCACAAGAGGCATGATTTCGTCTTGGGATCGGAGCGAATTCTTCCGTTTTGCTGTTGGTGATGACGTTGGTGGAAATGCCGCGACCACTTTTGTCGCTTTCGATCATTGTTGCCCAATACACGATTGGTATGGCGAGACAGATGTTGCGGATGACGAGTGGCATCACCTTGTCGCAGTCTTTGACGGCGTGGAGAAGCGGATATACGTTGACGGTGAGTTGGATGCGAGTACCGACGCAACGACCGAAGTTATCGGCGCGGGACAGTCCCGCTTCGGATTCATCGGAATTGGCTCAGAAGCGGGTACGTTTGATGCAGCGACCGGACCGAATTGGGCGTTTAACGGCATCATGGACGAGTACCTTATGTTCCACCGCCCCCTTTCTGAAGCAGAAATTCAACACCTCGCGACTGGTCCCGAAGATCCGTTCGCAGACACTACTGCTGTTGATCCGAATGGCAAACTGAGTACAACTTGGGGTCATATTAAAGCCAATAGATAGGAATAGGAAACCAACGGGCTGTGACATAACACTGCCCATTTTTTACAGATGGAGGTTGTCAATGAAAATCGTTCTTGTGTTAGGATTTTTGACCTTAGCGTTGATTTTAGTGAGTCCGACGTTGACAGTCAATGCCCAAGGGGTCAGTGAGGAAGATCTCATCATCTACTACAGTTTCAACAAAGATACCATCAAAGGTGATGATGTGCTTGATGTATCCGGGAACGGAAATGACGGACTCATCAAGGGGAACAACATCGATATAGTGCCAGGCAAGGTCGCCGAAGGTCTGGAGTTTCCGGGTGTCGCAACGGATTATATCTCTGTACGGGATCACATGTACGAGGACCCGTTTCCAGAACTGACTATTGCAGCATGGGTGAATGCCCCTGGAAGAGGCATGATTGCGTCTTGGGATCGGAGTGAATTCTTCCGATTCGCGGTGGGGGATGATGTCGGTGCGAATATCGGAACGACCTTCCTTGCCTTCGATCATTGTTGCCCGATACACGATTGGTTTGGCGAAACAGAGGTTGCGGACGAGGAGTGGCATCACGTTGTCGCATGGTTTGATGGAGATGAGAAACGCACCTATATTGATGGTGAGTTAGATGGTAGTGTAGCCGCTACGACCAAGGTTATCGGCGCAGGACTCCCGCGCTTCGGGTTCATCGGAATCGGTTCGGAAGCCGCAGCGTTCGATGCAGCGACGGGACCGACATGGGCATTTAACGGTATCATGGACGAGTACCTCATGTTCCATCGGGCACTCACTGAGAAAGAAATTGAACATCTTGCTAAGGGAACCGAGAATCCCTTTGAGATTGACCCGAGGGAAAAACTGACCACCACTTGGGGGGATCTAAAGGACATTCGATAAAAAATCAATGGGCGGTGATACAACACCGCCCATTTTTTTGCATTCTGTGAATATCGACTTTATGCCTCAGATGCCGCCACGACCTCTTGAATTCCGGGCCACTCTCTCCAAATATCAGTGTAAGCATCGTAACCGTTTTGCTCACAATCAACGTGGCGCAAACGGAAAATGGCTGCATAGCGAATATTCGCTGCGGCGTTGGGTGCTGCGGAATGAACAATCTGATGATGCGTTAGGACAACATCTCCCGCCTTACCGACGATCTGCTTGGGTCCTTCAGGAAGTTCCGGTCTTGGCATCCCGTTCGCTAAGATTTCATGCCCTTCCTTTTTGAAATAGTCAGCAAAAAAACTGTGCGATTTCGGCCAGACGGTGAAGTTTCCGCTATACGGTTCTGGCACATCCGCAAGGTAGATAACAGCAAGCGCCGTAAACCCGCGTCGATAGACCCCTTTCGCCATCCCATTTGTCCCGCTTCCGAGTCCATCAAGATGTCCGCCCGGTTCGTTCGGGTCTGTGTGTAAGGGTCCAGGAAATCGGAGTGCTATCTGTGCAGATTTCGGGATCTGGACGTTCCCTTCACCCATCAACGATTCGGCAATTTGGCGAACCGGCGTTCTACCAAAGAGATCCACAAGTTCCGGGGCTTCCCGAATCTCGTTGCAGTAGGATTGCGCTCGGAACCGCTCCAAGTCGCCTTGGTGCATGCCAACCGAACCGATGGAGTGGTTGATTGCCTGCCGTGCTGCGTCCACCATCAGTTGCGGCACAACACCTGGGATAGAAATATAACCGTTCTCATGGAAATCTAACTTCTGCTTGCGCGTTAGCATATCTTTATTGCCTCCCTGATTTTCTGTAGCGGAGTTCTATCGGTGTAGATACGAAAATCTGCCCTAAAAGATGTTACATTTTAGACACGAACGGATGTAAAAAGTTTAACGGAATTGGTCTTAGTGGGTCAGAGCATAAATGACCGCATTGATACCCATTTTGAGTGCCATATCCGAGTATTCGCGCGGATAGAAAGCCTCAGCGGCATGTTCCCATGCGTCTCCGAGATCGGTATTGAAGTTAATCATCATCATGAGGCGACCTCTGTCGTCATAGACCCCACGACAATATGCAGGATAGCCGTCAAATCGCTCATAGGTGCGTCCACTGAAAAATGAACGGAGTCCCGGTATCTGGATGAGTTCATCAATTTTAAAGAAGCATCGGAAAATAGGGTGCGATATAGGAATGTCCACGGGTTCTCGTTTCGGGAAGATCTTTTTAAATTCGGTGTAAAACCGCCGCCACTCTCGCTGTCCATGGAAATCATCAATAAAGATAAATCCACCGCGTAAGAGATATTCGCGCAGGTTTGCCGCCTCGTTCTGGCTGAGCCTCAGACTTCCGACCTCCAGCATATAAGCAAACGGATAATCAAACAGTTCTACTGCGCCCACGTCGATAATCTTCTCACGCGGTGCAGCATTAATATTTGTCTGTTTACGGAGTTGCCAGATGAAATTCCGGTCGGAGGCGGGCCAATCGACGCGCCAACTGCTCCGCCAGGTCAGCTGTCCCCCATATCTTAATCGGACGAAGGTGAAGAGGTCGCTATCTCCATCTGAATTCAACAATTGAATGGGCGCGAATATCAGAACGCAGATAACTAATAACAGGAGAGTTCGCATATTTTTTAGGAAGATGCAATTAAGGATTCTGACTTTTGGAGAATTGGTTGAATCAGTCTACGCTTTACTGACTGACAACGGCTAAAAACTATGATACCAAGCCGTCGTAACTTGAATACCTTTGCCAGACTCAAGGGCTTTGGCGACGTTAAATCGGAGAATAAAATCGTTTGCATTTGAACTCAAACCGTTAATGTTAACAACAGTAACAGAATTCGCCCTGGCAAACTGTAAACCTATGCCGATACTTCCTTTCGGATCAAAGGCATACGCGCCATCGGATACATCCCAGACCTGCCCTTCGTCAAGAAAGACCACAGCAAACATGTCTTTGGCAATGTTCCAACTGAATAGGTTAGACAAACGATAGTGATATTCAACGTTAAGCAGAAAGCCTCGGTCTCCCGTAAATGGGTATGGAGAAGTCGTATGTCCACTTTCATAGGTTATTATACCATCAGACGCATTTTCTTGTCTATACCAAGGATAACCTCTGAGTCCACCCATCCCCCCAATCACAAATTGGCGTTGGATTGGAAGGGACGCATTGGAAAATCCGAATAGCAACCGAGTACGGATTTGGTTATATCCAAGCGGGAAGGCATACCGAAAGTGTAATTGCATACGTGTGAAATCAAAATCAGAACCGACAGCGGAATTGCTGTGTTCAACGAACAGCGTATTGTGCCAACTGAGCGTATTTTTTCGATTATGAAAATCGTATTGGAAGGTGACCCCCCGCATACGTCCGGGGGTTATGGGTGGGTTTTCTCTGATGCTGAGGCTTGATGTTAAATTAGCAATAAACCAATCCGTGCTTTTCTGTAGACTGGCGTGCGATTCCGTAACCCCTGCCAGTCTGAACCAGTGGTTCGGCATAATCGGTGCCCACTGCAACGCGATTTCAGTACCTTGTCGTAGATAGTAATTCTGAAAGTCAGGGACCCCAATAACGCGTTGCAAAATACTGTATCCGTTGTTGTAATCAAGAAAATGCTCAGGCGCAACGACATCTGTCAATCGGTGAATTTGTGCCGTAAGTCCGAGGTTCCAGACGTACGGTGTTCCCCAATTCGCCGTGCCGCCAAGACGGTAATGGTAATGCGGATTTCCGAACGCATAACTCAGTTTCCCGAAGAGTTTTGAGGTCTGATCGGTCTCAGAACCTCTGATATTCCACATCCAAAGCGGGCCAATGTCTTTACGTTTTCCGACTTCAAAGCCAGTCCCGACTTCCCACCCCGTCACCCTGTTAAACCCCAGACGTGCCCTTGGGTTGAGACCGAGATAAAGGTCGGTAGAGATCAGTTTTTCATCAACGGTAATTGTCGCGATATACTTTGCGCTTTCCTCACCGACTTGCAGACGGACCTCCTCAAAATAGGGCATCACCTTAAACAGAGATTTCAGTGCCTGCTCGAGGTCTTCGGAACCGTTTTCAAGCGTCTGTCGAATGCGTGTCTCTGGAACCTTCTGATTCCCTCGAATGTGGATTTCATGGATTGGCGCATCAGCAGCGAGAAAACGGGTCGGTGTTGCTGGCGTGTCTGTGTCCCCTGAAATCGACTTGGCAGCTATTGATCTCTGAATTTGGTCCCCACGCGATCCAGAAATCGTCAGAGATTCCAAGACGGAAATTGTCCGCGTAACAGGCAAATCTCCAACAGTAAATATTGCAATCTGCTCAGCATCCGCTTCTTCAACGCGTAAAGATACTTTTTTGGAACTATTGAGGAGTACGTTGGTAAGAATTGGCATAACCGCTGTAATGTCGCCAGAGCCGTTTTCGAGGACCTTCATGATATTGGAACCCTCAATTTCATTGACACCTACAAGTCGAACATCGTGAATTGGTCTACCGTCTAAATTCCAATTCCAAGACTTTTTAGGCTCTGGGGTTCTGGGTAAAGACAGCGTTGCCTTTCCATCAACATCGGTTGTAACCGGCGGTTCTGGTGTTAATGGGGTTATCTCAGACGGTGGGGGTGGTGGAGGTAGTGCGAGTTCGAGGTCTTGAGGTTTGACTAACCCCAATTCAGGGATTTCGATACCGAGTTGATCAAGATTTAGCAGGAGTTCACCGAGCCGTTTTTTCGGGATTTCACCAACGATGTTTATCAGGTACACACCGTCGCCGCTTCTAACAGCGACTAAGATTCCTTTAATAGTTTCATTTCCTTGGAGAATATAGAGATACAAATTGCCGCTTTCAACATCTGCTTGAAATCCTTGTCCTAACGCGTTCCACCCTCGGTCTTTTAGCGTTTCGTCGTAATATTGGACTAACTCCTTAAAGTTGACAGATCGACTTCGGTAGTTCCGGAGGCGCAAATTATCGACTGTACGAAATAACGGAGCAATAGGGGCGTTTGGATCTTCCAGCACAAGTTCGATGACGCGTTTGTCTAAATCAAACTGAAATTCAGATGACGGCACATTCGGCGCGTCAAAAATGACAGTGCCGTTGTTTGAGTGTGAATGGACTGTAGGGATAGCGAAAAGCAGGAGCAGTATTAATATTTTTGTAGTGGCATATCGCATTTACTGTTCACCGGTGTTTTCAATGTTCTTCAAACGCTGCTGCAATTTTTGCAGTGCCTTTGGAATACGAGGCTTGCCCGGAGGATATATAATCTCGGGTGGGACAATCCTTCCGGGTATGTTTGATTCCCAGTTCCAACGCCGTGAGGGTGTTGTTACCGAGATTCGATAACCCATTCCAGAAGAGGGTTCGGTTGGAGGCTGATAGGTCCACTGTAGCGCGATAGAGTATCGCGGGCCCTGGAAGTAGTGAATTTCCACAGGGTGCATGCCTGCTTCGAGGGTTATTTTCCCTTTTTTTCCCATCGGCGGATGAATGCCATCATTATCTACAACCAGTGTCCCGTTGATGTAAAGCCTCGACCCATCGTCTGACAAGAGTCCAAAGACATAATCCCCGGGCGTATCAATTGCTAACTCACCGCGAAAACGGATTGCAAAATCCTCAACAACAGATTGCATTTCCGGGGTCGGAAATCCTTGGGTATACTCTCGTTCCGATATATCAAGATTCGGCGTAAAAAAGGTATAGACGGGTGTCAACTGATCGAAATTAGGCATCTGCTGGATTACACCACCGGGAACGTAAACCTGTCCAATTAAACCGTGTCCAGGCATTACGTCTGTACCAAAGATACCGAGTCCTACATCTATACCGTCAAGCACGCCAAGTCCGGCATCTGCTGCGCCTGTTCCGTGAGTGAAACGATCTCCAATACCGTTGTTTCCACTTCCCTGTCCGCGTCCGGGTCTACCGACACCGGCACCACGCTGTTCATCAACGACAACGGGACCCACCAGTGTTCCATCTTCCCCGAAACTGGCATTCGACACAGGACTGGGGGCATCTGTTTGCGGGACATCGGTATGTGTGACAACATCAGGGGTTACATCGGCATGAACTGGTGCCTTCGGTACGCTTACCTCTGGCGAGTATGTCGGTGAAGCAGGGGAAGCGTCAGACGCTTCCGTTTCGCTCGCTTGCGGTATTAAGGGCGTACGTATGGGTAAAACCCGCTTTCTGATTTGTTTCTCGGGTTCTGGCTTTAGTATCTCGGCTGAGATGTGCTCTTTCTCTACATCGAAGTGATTCACGAGAAATGGAGAGACCGCTAACATCACTGCGATATGGATCCCAAGGGATATTATCAAGGCATGATTCGTGCGTTTCGGCATTCTCCTATTCCTCAACTAAAAACTGTAGAAGAACATGAAATTGTACCGAACCTCTTGCTCAGCATCGAAAGCTTTCGCAACGTTGAACCGGAAAATATCAACGTCTGTCTCAAACTGTAAACCGATACCGACACTCCCTTTTGGGTCAAAACGCCGCTGATTTTCAGAGAGGTTCCAGACCTGTCCGCCATCAAAGATGAACGCGGCGGAGAGACTCTGATTTCCAAAACTAAACAACTGATAGATAAATTCCGTGTTAAAAAGAAATCCAGCATCACCAGCAAAGGCATAAAGGGGATAGCCGTTAAGCGTTCCGATACCCCCCATCACAAATTGCCGCTGAATCGGGAGTGGTGCTGTCGCGGAGCCGACGACTGCTCTGGCTCGGATTTGGTGGTCTCCGAGCGGATAGGCATACCGCAGATGCGCTTGAAAACGCGTCCAATTGAAATCGGAACCGAATGCTGGATTGCTATGCTCAACGAAAAAAGTATGGTGTGAACCGAAATAATTGTTGCGGGTATCAAAATCGTATCGGAACATGGCACTCCGCATTTGACCCGGTGTTATCAGTGGATTTTCGCGCACCTCTGATTTTGGTCCCCAGTTGAAAAGATGCCAATCTGTGCTTTTTTGCAAACTGTCGTGTGACTCAGCCAGTAAAATCAACTTAAACGAATGATCGAGTCTTAGAAATTGGAGTGGACGCATTGGGAAAACCGCTTTCCATTCCAATTCGACTTCAACCCCGTGTCGCAAATAGTAATCCTGATGATCTGGGACTCCGAACATTCGGAGAAGCAATGTCGCTGTATCGTTATAGTGAGAGAAAAGATCGGGAGCGGTGATGCTCGTCGCACGCTGGAATTGGGCGGTTAACCCGAGCTGCCATGAATAGGGTTCTTCCCAAACAGCTCTGCCCCCAACCCGGTAGTAGGGTTGTTTGTCGCTGAGTCCGTACCCGATCCGTCCGAACAATTTCGAGTTATCCTCTCCAGCGGATTCAGAAGAAAAACCGAACGTAAAGGCTGAACTGTGTTCTTTCCTCACCCGAAAACCGGATTCGATGCTTGCGCCAAGTTCCCATCCCGTAACGCGATTGAATCCAAGGTGCGGTGCTCCGTCCGTATAAAATCGCAAGGCAGGTGGTTTCTCGATTGCCGTAATTATCGCTGTCCGTTGCGAATCTACCTCTTCAATTAGGAATTCTACCCTTTCAAAAGTTGGCACTGCGTCAGAGAGTGCGTCAACCGCTGCCCCAATTTTTGCAGGTCCCTTTTCAAGTGCTGCCCTAACCGTGTTAGCCTCGGTGTACTGGTTCCCTCGAATTACGATCTCATGGATTGGGTCTCCGTCTCCTGTCTGAAATACCTTCGTAAGCGTTGTGGGTTGCGTTTCATCTGACATGTTGCCTGCCGTAATTGTGATCGTTTTTTCTGATGGCAGCACAATGAACTTCGGTATTTCACGGGAGTCGGTATTTGACGACAAACCATCCAGTAATCCGGTGATGTCTTCGGGTCCATTTTTCAACCCACTACTTACCACAGTAACGTGTTTTATGTCGCTTGATCGAATTTGAATACGCTCTATTGGATGCCCACGATAGGTCCAATGCCCCTGATGATTCTCTTCAAAGGAAGTAGAAAACAGAGCACTGTCAGTTTTGTTGGCACCGGCGGAGTCTTTACGCATCCGAAACAACGTAGGCAACGGCATCCCTGCTGATGGCTCTTCAGGTTTCGGGAGTGAGAGTTCGCCGATCGACTTCAGTGCAGAAATATCAATACCGATGTCCCCCAAATCCGTCAAGAGTTTCCGCGCCTGTCTCAGTGGAACATTGCCAACAATGTTTAGGAGATATACATCATTGTCGCTTTGGACAAGCGCGAAGAGCCCTAAAACGGCGTTATCCGCCTGTTGGTTTTCGACTGTGGTCGGTCGCTCCAGAATATAGAGGCGCGTCGTACTGTCTTCATGCGAATTATGCCAGTTTTCTGCTTCCAAAGTTTCTACGTAATACTGAACGAATTTGTGAAAAATATCCGCTTTATCGTCGTAAATATGGATGTAGATGTTTTCGACTGTGTTGAACGGAAAGGTCGTAACGGCAAGTGAGATCAGTTCACGCGTGAAATGGAATTGGAATTTGGGATTTGGTACATCAGGACAATCGAAAGGGATTGTTCCATTTGGAGATTCAGCTGCTGCGAGTGGAAGCGTGGTTAAAAGTAGCAGAAGTAAAATGAATATATTCTCTTTCACCGAGGTCTCCTATTCACGGGTAGAAACGACTTGCAATCGCTTTCTCTGGTCCTGTCTATTTTAACAGATGAAGGTTTTTCCTGTCAAACGTTACGGAAGGATTGGATGTGTAAATATTTTGGCAGATGTCTGAAAAATGTGCCGCAAGCGACCACACTCCCGGGGAATGCCATATTGAATAATTTCCAATTTATTCTTTTTTAAGTCGTCCCCAGAGCGTTGTCAGTTTTGTAGTCGGTTCAACAGCAAGACTTATGGGTTCATCGCCCTCATAGATGAGCAAATCATCCATATAACCGCGAGCATCCATCGCCCATGCGAAAATAAGAAACCATTTTGGTCGGGGTGCGGTCGCAGGGTCCTGAAATTCAAGATTTCTTTTCAGTCGCGAAGCCAAAGCCGCGTCTCTGTCCCTGCCCGTGTAAAAATCAAATACATCTTCCCTAAAATTGGCAACAATCCGAACGTAATGCCATTTATTGACGGGGTAGGCGACAATTTCGCGCCACGGATCCCCCTGATGGACGTGGTAGCGGATATCACCGTCATACCATTCAATATAAGGACCGCCAGCATTATTGTCAAACGATTTGTCAGCAGCATGCATGCTGACAGCAAAAGACTGCTCGCCTCTCTCAATATAGACCCAGAATTCAAATGAGACGATAGATTCATTAGTTTCCAAAGGGTGCCCTGATATATGAAGTTCATGCTCCACCTCGGAGAAAATTTCGAGTGATTTTTCCCCATTTTTAACAGTCTTCGTAGAGGGCTGAAATGGACTCTCCGCATTGGGTTGCACATGGTCCTCGAACCCTGTTTCTATGAGTATTTTCTGAGCTGGCACGCTCTGTACGCAAATGAAACTTAAAACAACAACCATAGCAACGACGAAGCGCGGTTTCTTTACGCAGAAACCGCGCTTGTTGGCATTACGCCTCGCTTTGAAATCAATCTTCATAGGATACATATATTTTCTTGCTCCCTCATCAAATTCTTGTTATGTAGAGTATAACGAATTTTTAGGGAAGCGCGTTTACATTAAGAGGGAAAAGAGGCAGTTGCCGAATAACTCATTCCGTTCTCAATGCCTCAATAGGCGAGATTTGTGAGGCTCTTACTGCCGGATAGAGTCCAAAGGCAATACCGATGAAGGTTGATATGCCAACAGAAACCGCCATCCATTCAAGTGAAAGCGCAACGGGCCAGTGTGGAATCACTTTAACGATTTTGACAGCGATGTGTGAACAAGCATATCCGATACCGATGCCGAATCCTATACCCAATAAACCCCCGATACCGCACATCACAACCGCCTCAATCAAAAACTGCAGGAAAAGGTCTCTCCGTTTTGCCCCAATGGCGCGACGGATGCCGATTTCACGGGTGCGTTGATTTACTGATACCAGCATCATGTTCATAATGCCGACGCTTCCAACAAACAACGAAAACGCAGCAATACTGCTCAGCATAATTTTGATAATGCGACTAATCTTATCGAGTTCTTGGACGGCTGCGGTCGCGAAACTAATATCGAAAAAGTTGTCTTGGTTGCGATGGCGTTTTCTGAGAACGGCTTTGACCTCTTCAGCGGCTTTCTCGATAGAATTAGCGTCTATTGCCCTGACGTTGATATAGTTGACATAGTGCTTTCCTTTAAACCTGTCTTGTGCAGTCGTCAAAGGGACGAAAACGATGTCGTCCCAGCTGAAGCCGTATTGGAGGCTTGTGCCGCGTTCAGCCATTACGCCCAAGATGAGAAAACGATTAGGTCTGCCACCTTGAAGCGAGAGTTTGATCTCTTTGCCAGCGGGGTTCTGATCTCCAAAAAGTTCCGTTGCGACTTCTAAACCAAGCAAACAGACTTTTCTGCGGTTATTGAACTCATTTTCGGAGAAGAAACGCCCGTGTTTAATTTCCCACTTCATCCCAGTTGGGAAGTGGGAACTAACGCCCTCGCATTCTGTCCATTTCGAGGCACCATCACTGGTTTGTGCAAGGATTTCAGAAGACACACTGGGGTTGACAAATTCGACAGACGGGCATTCAGCCTCGATTGCAAGGATGTCTTCGTATTTGATATACTCACCACTACGGTTTGGGAAGACGCGGTCACCACGCCAAATCCAAGGATTCCGTCTCACCGTAAAGTGACCGCCAAATTTTTCAAATTCTTGCATGACGATGCGTTTCGCGCCATCACCGATAGCGAGCATGGCGAGGACGGCAGCAACGCCAATGACGATGCCGAGCATTGTGAGTGCTGAGCGCAATTTCTCCTGCCGAATAACAGAGAGTCCTGTTGAAAATCCTTCGTAGAATTTCAATGTTCTGTTCCTCCTTGCCGCACCTGTTGGGGAACATATCCTCAAACATACCACTGCGCCTGTGCTTTAAAAAACTGTGCATACAGTCCATCTTCTGCCAATAATGTTTCATGGTCCCCGTCTTCCACAATTCTGCCGTTATCCAGGACGAGGATCCTGTCACAGGTGCGGACAGAAGAGAGGCGGTGCGAGATAAGCACCGATGTCCGTCCGGCACTCCGCTCAATAAACCGTTCATAAACCGCCTGTTCCGCGAGCGGATCAAGGGCAGCAGTCGGTTCGTCAAGGACAACCAGCCAAGGTGTTTCGCGCATAAAACTCCGCGCTGTTGCGAGACGTTGCCATTCACCGCCAGAAAGATCGCGTCCGCCAAAGGTAGGGCCGAGGACAGTCTCATAGCTTTCTGTAAGCCCGTCAACAACTGTAGCGGCACCACCAGCAACAGATGCCGTTTCCATGCGTTCGGGGTGTTCCAAGTCACCAAAGATAATATTCTCACGTGCGGTGAGATGGTACTGCGTGAAGTCTTGAAAGACAGCACTGCACTGCATCAACCACTCCTGACGATTTTCTTCGTTTAAAGGGACATTCCCTATATGAATCGTGCCTGTGCGCGGATGGTAGAGTCCTAAGAGTAGGCGTGCCAATGTGGTCTTCCCAGCACCGTTAGGTCCAACAAGTGCGACGCGCTCCCCTTTTTTCAATGTTAAGTTTACATGGTTTAGCACAAGTTCTTGCGAATTTGGGTACGAAAATGAAACGTTTTCTATCCCAATATCTTGAACCGCCCTGTTTCCAATTAATTCATTGCCATTCGTGTCCGATGGGTCCTTACGCTCCTGAGTCATCTTCGCGGACTTTCTATCTAAAAACTGATACAGGTCCCCAAACAATGGACGCATCAATTCTACAATCCCTTGAAATCGACCCGCTATCTCGTTCCAAATACCATCCAATTGAACCAGAGCAGCGGCAGCAGCGATATAAGTGCCAACCGTCAAATCGCCACGAAAGACCTCAAACAACAAAAGGATAAGTGAGGCGGCATATAACAACCCGCGAGTCATGTCAAGGGAGAGACAGACTGAAAATTTACGTCGTCGGATTCCCATTTGTCCGTCTATCAATCCCTGTCCTAATTTATGCCACCGTTCTATCCATAAGTCCTGCGCTTGGTATAATCGAACTTCTTTACCGGTGCCACGGTCGGTCAGCGTTCCTTCTAACGCATCTCGTTCTCGGCGTTGTGGTGTCTGCTCTACATCAAAATCGTAAAGGTCTACCGTGAAACGCGCATCGCTCCACCAAGAAGCCATACCCGTTAAAGCGGGCAGCAGTGCCAACAACGGATGGTACCGCCAGAGCAGAATCCCAAGTGTAACAATACTGATGAATTGTTGAAGACTGTCAACGAAATACCAGAGGATTTCCTGAAGCGCAAGCCCGGAGACACCACGCGCCCGCTCAAGGGCATTCTGAAATTCTCCGGTCTGTAAGTCGATAAGTTCTGTCGTATCCACTTTCCGAGTAACGCTCTCATTAATCCAGATTTCAATGTTTTCGCCTAAGTGGATATACAACGGTTCGCGAAGTAAGTCAACAGCGACGCTAAGAATGCGTAAACTTAGCAATCCGATGAGCCACGGTAGGACCATTCGCCACCAGTTTGCGTCGCCTATCGCAGCAGTTATTGCATTCACGAGATGCTCTGTTACAAAGAACTGGCACGCCGGGACAACCCCAAGCGATAAGGTAAGAAGCGTCATGCCCAAGACGGCGAAAGGTCCGCTTTGCCAAATAATAACCAGCGTTCGGACATAAGCGAGGAAACTTTCTTTAGCAGCTAATCCCCAAGTTTTCAGTTTCCCATTCGTGTTTTGCATTGGGGCATCCTCTTTTTATTGGTACCATTGTGCCTGTGCTCTGAAAAATTGGGCATAGCGTCCATTTCTGGCAAGCAGGACATCGTGTGTGCCGTCTTCAACAATTTTACCCGCATCTAATACCAAGATACGGTCTGCAAGCCGTGCGGATCCGATACGATGCGAAATCAGGAATGTCATGCGTCCTGCTGCGAGTTTAATGAAACGTTGGTAGAGTTCGACCTCAGCTTGTGGGTCCAAGGCGGCAGTCGGTTCGTCAAGCACAAGGACTTGTGGGTTTCGGACCAAAGCGCGCGCGAGCGCGACTTTCTGCCATTCACCGCCAGAGAGCTCGACACCTGTCCCTTCTTCACCGAGTGACGGATTCAGAAACGTATCCAAACCGCGTGAAAAGGTTTGAAAACGATCCGCAAGTCCGACTTCATAGATAACGCGCCGGAGCGTTTCGTCGTCAATGTGAAAGTTCGGGGGCCCTGGATTCAATTCTTCCCGAAGGGGTCTATGGAATCGTGCGAAATCCTGAAAAACAGCGGCACAGTTCCGTGCGACCTGTTCAGGGTTTATCGAAGTAACGTTCACGCCATCATAGTGGACAGTCCCCGCATCGGGCTGATACAAACCGAGCAATAATTTGATGAGCGTTGACTTTCCCGCACCGTTGACACCAACGATGCTGACGATCTCACCCGGACGCACTTGAAAGTTTATGTCCTCTAACACGTCCTCGTCCCCTTCTGGGTATCGGAACCGAAGGTTGCGCACCTCCAGTCCGTGTTTTAGGGCCTGTGGAAACGTCTCATCTCCTGACTGACTGCGATCGGTCTTTGCGCGTTCGAGGAAGGCCTGCAAATCTCGGAGCAACGGCAAATCTTGCAGGGTATCTTCTATCGCTGAAAGCAAACTTTCAAGATTTCCTTGAAAAGTCGCTGCTGCACCGATAAGGACGACATAATCGCCGATGGTTAACTGTCCATCCACAATTCGAGCTGCAAGTATGAAAATCGCGACTGAATAGGCAAGCACTTCAGCAACGGTTGTACCGATGGAAGCTCTTGCTTGTAGCCAGGCTTTGGCAAGCGATTCTTTTCGCCATTTTTGGTGATTCGTTTGCCAGCGTCCAAAAAAGTGATCCTTCAGTCCATAGAGCCGCACTTCTTGTCCAGAGGATGAACCGAGCAATAAACTGAGCGTATACGCCATCATGCGACGGATCGGTGTCGCATCGTAATCGTGAATATATCCGCTCTCGGCGGATCTGACTTTGAGCCATGCGGAAGGAATGGCGGGTAACACGACCACAAGCACCAGCAGGGGATCCGCGATCCACAAAAGCACACCATATCCGACAAGGGTTACAAGGAGTTGTCCGATCTCTGTGACGAATCGCAAGACATTGGTGAGGCGATGGCCGAGTGCTTGCCGCGCCCGTTGTATCAAATCATAGGTCTGCGGTTGATCAAAAAGCGCGAAATTGATATGCGTCGCGGCTTCTATCAGGGCGCGCTGCTGGTGGAGTTTAATGCGTCCCTGCATCTTCCAGCGCAAGTAGCTATCATAAGTGCCAGTAACATTTCTGAGGATCGCCAGAAGTGCCAATGCGATCACCCACGGTGCTGCGGTACGTAAACTCGGTACTGTTTCGTTGGCAAGAATCGCCGCAATGAGGTTCACGAGCCCTCGACTTGCCCAGAGTATGCCAACAGGAATACACCCGTATATGAGCGTTATGATTGCCTGCATAATCGCGCCGAACGGGCTGGCGTGCCACGCGACGAAGCAGAACCGACGGAGCGTCTTTACCGCCGATGGACGGGATACGGATGCTGTGTTGGGGGAGTCGGAAGAATTGGAGTCCATTACTATTCTTCTGCCAGCGAAATATGAAATATCCCCTCATTTGCGCTGGCACTATAGAGCCTATCGTTCATCACAACAAGCGCAGCAACTTCGCCTAACGTTCCTGAAGAAATTTTTTCCCATTGATTCTGTGCATCCAAACGATAAGTACCTTCATCGCTTATACCATAAACCGTAGTCGCATCCACAGTGAATTTAACGATGACCGGACGTGCTACGGTTTCACCCAAAACCGCCAATTTGAACCCGTTTCTGAAATCGTCACCGAGCAGTCGACTGGTGTCGATTAATCCCATATTGGTCCACTGTGGATCGCCGGGTTTCCATTTGAAAAGCCTGCGTCTGTATTCCACATAAAACGTCCCATCACTGATAGTAGTCGTTTGACCTCTTACCTCTTCTTCAAAAACGATATGTCTCATGTCAACGCCGTCAGATGACTGAGCATCCTTCACTTTTTCATCGTTTTCCCACAACTTAAGAGACAAGGTTTCATCAAAAGCAGGAACACCCTGAATTGGGGTCAGCGTCCTACCATCTTCAGATAAACGGCAAACTCGCAACGCATCTTCTACGAGGAAAGCAAAATACAATGTGTTACCATCGACCAACAGTTTTGAATTATGCTTGTGCCCAATACCAGAGTTATTCTCGCCATCAATCCGAACCTTCCTCCAAGATACACCGCTATCGGTTGATTCATGTACCTCATACCCCGTAAATGCGTATAACTTGTCGTTGAAGGCAACCAATTCCCTCATTCTCGTTCCCAGCATCCCGTCCATAAATAGGTGCCACGACTCACCGGCATCGGTAGTGCGCTGAATTCCAAAGACCCCGACTTTGTAAAACGTTCGTTCGTTGATCGCCGCAACTCCCAGACTACTAACGGTCATAAAATGCGTATCGGTTTTGAGTTCTGTCCACGTTTGCCCACCATCTGTTGATCGAGATGGGAAGGCACTTAACACCAAAAGCGTTTCGCCAACATCCAAAACCATTACACCCGAGGGTAGTATCATCGGTCGAGATGTATGGGCATGCATGATTTCAGTCCACGAGGCACCCATATCCGCGGAGCGGAAACTCCGAACCGAATATACCGCCCTATCCTCCTTCTCCTGCACCGCCTCGTATACGTCCATTGGGAGCGGGTATCTAACCAAAATTTCAGGAGATGTACCAGCATAAAGATTCTTACCAGATACCGTCAAAGAACAGACAGCATCCGAAGTGCCGAGAGGTAGTTTTTTCCAAGTCTCTGACTCAATACGGTAGAGACCGCTCTCTGTCCCAACAAACACCGTTTTGTCAATATTCGCCGCTGCAGTGATGATTCTGTCTGCCAAGCCACTGTTAAGAGGATCCCATTGCGTTCCTCTGTCTGTCGATCGAAAAATCCCCGTATCTCTCACAGCAAGATACATTATCATACCTATAGGAACGCCTTGCTGTTCAGAAGCATCAGTGATTACAAATCCAACGGTACGGCCCTTTGGTCGGGGCCCCAAAGTCTGCCATGTGTCACCTCTGTCCACTGACGTAAATATCTCATCCTCAGAAACAATATAAAGGGCTCCATTATATTCTACTATCGGCATCGGATCGTAAGTGTATGGGACACTCGTATTGACGCGCGTCCATCGCGTTTCGTCTACTGACGCTCTGTAAATACCTGTGGGAGAAACGGTATAGAGATTCCCATCAGATGCGGCGAAGATATTACGGACATAACCCGCTGGTGGTGCATTGCTCTGCGTCCACTGCGCCTTGGAAAACGTATTGGCATCCGTTGATGCAGCAGATGTCGTGGTTGTATCAGCGGCTTGCGTACCCGTGCTACTGTCTTTACCGGGGGTCGCATCGTGTCCGACCTGATTTCGCACAGCCGGTTTCGCTGGCGTATCAAGAACAATCAGTGTATCAATAATTTCGATCGTCGGTTCAGCTTCCGCCTCGAAACTGTAAGGTTTCTGAAATCGAGTTAGATATTGATGGCTTGCCCCGAATATCAACAGTACCAGAACCGCAGCCGTACCGAGAGCTGCCCACGGCAACAACGGCTTTCCAACCGGAACGGGAGCCGGTTTCATGTCAGCGACTTGACGCATAATGCGCGCGGTTACATCGGTGGGGAATTGGATACCTTGCAGTGTTTCGCGAACCAGGACTTCTTCCCCTTGTTCCTGCAAGCGTTTGCGCCCACGGCGCAGCCGACTTTTAATCGTGTTTGCCGATACACCCAAGAACTTCCCAATTTCCTTTACCTTCATTTCGCTGAGATAATGGAGCGTAACCACTGTGCGTTCACTCTCCGGCAGCTTTGACAAAAGTGTTTTGACAACTTCGCGGCGATGTTCTCTATCCTCCATTTCACGTTGATCGGATACATAACGGTTATAAGAGGCTCTCTCCATTTCTCCGGTGTGCGTGTCGTCGAACGATTGCGTGACAACTTTGTTCTTGCGAATCCATTTAAGGCACAATCGACTGGCAATGACATACATCCATCCCGAAAACTGCTTGGGATTCTTGAGCTGCGTGAGTTTCCTATAGACCTGAAGGAATGTGTCTTGTGTAATCTCCTCAGCAGCATGAAAATCACCGACTTTCCGCCACGCAAGCGCATGAACACCCTTCTGATGTCTACGCACTAAAGTCGCGAACGCCTCATCGTTTCCGGACAAAATTTTATAAATCAGTTGAACATCGTTTTCTCTTTCCATCAGAAGACTCCATGGTTTAACGAATAGATTCGATTGTGGCTATATTCCCCTAATTTTAGCATGACTGCGACAATCTGCGAAACCTTTTTCACCTTACGCTCTTCCGTAGCATAGCCCGTTAGGCTATGCCTCCGTGTGTCGCAAACTAAAAGTTTTGCGGCGTACTCGCCCAGATGCGATGTGCATCGCGCTCCAACATAAAGGTGACCTGTTACTCCTTAAGATACCATCTTAAGGCAAAAAGGTTGCATAATTTAAAAAAAATAAAAATATTCTGAATTTTTGTCCAATGCCACTTCCTAAAACCGCTTTAAATTCCCCCATGTTGTCGCGAGTTTTCCTCTGGATGTTACCGACAACCTCCTACCCTTGTTTGGAATGCTATCACCGGTGACAATAATGTTATCAAATAGAACCACTACATCGCGAACACTGCAGTAAACTACCGAAGATCCGTTCACCCGTGCAGCAACCGCGATGCCGCCAATACCGTGTTTTTTGGTCGGCTTGACATCAAATTCGACGGTATAGTCTTCCCACGTCTCATCTCCAGTTATCAGAAAGTACAGAGAGGTTTCACGATTGACGACCTCAAGTTCACCATTAACGGTCTCCCAAAGACCAGGAACCTTATTCAATTGAACGAGCTCTCGCCACTCCTCCATATCTTTACCATCAAAAGTTTCTATAAATGTCCCCGCCGCGGCAGAAAAGGGGAGCAGAAAGAGCAGTGTGAGAATGCCAGTGAATCGCATGGAAAACTCCTTTCATTATATTAAATAGGACTTACGCACTCCACCGGTAGGTGCGGTTTCTAACCGCACCGATCCTATGG
>JAPPII010000121.1 GCA_028820845.1 Candidatus Poribacteria bacterium | reverse complement strand
TTTATTTATCAAGGTCCACGGCACTTTTCGTGTGTCCAAAAATACTTATTGCGTTTTATATTTGGACCCTCGCAGCGCGCACAGTTATAGCGCACATCCTCACCGTATATAACCCTAACTTCAATGTTTAATTCAGCAAGATATGTGACACCTTTCAACAGAAGCGAAAACCTATCACACCACTGGCGAGGTATCCTAACCTCGCCTCCTCAAGTGTAGCGGTAATTGTATATTTTACCATAAAACTTGACTATAGCAAGGGTATATGCTATTCTATTCTCAAAAAACAAACATGCTATATCTCTTTGAAAGGGGCAGTTAATGGAACAGTGGATTACAGATCTTATTAGTGGTTTACCCAACCTGGCTCTTTTTGCGATAATTGCGGTGACGCTTTATACACTCGGCAAAGGTGCGGATTGGCTTGTGGATGAAGCCGTAATTCTCTCAACCCGATGGGGTCTGGGAAAAGCGGTCATCGGTGCCACGATTGTGAGCATCGGTACGACAACACCAGAGGCGGCGGTCTCTGTACTATCGGCAATACAAGGGAAACCCGGGCTTGCACTCGGCAACGCCGTCGGTTCAATTATTTGTGATACGGGGCTTATTTTGGGATTGGCATCCTTGATTGCTCCCTTACCCCTCAACCGCGAGTTGGCTTCACGCCTCTCAAACGTGCAGGTAGGTGCCGGTATCCTTCTGGTCGTCGGTTGTTTTCCGTGGACATCTCCAGCAAAAGTTTTCACACAAGGCGGGACACTGCCACAACTTGTAGGTGTTATTTTTGTTGTCCTTCTGGCACTGTACATCTGGCAATCCATCCGATGGGCAGCCGCAGTAGGCGCGAACCCTGAGAACGGAGAAGTGGCAGAGGCGGAGGAGGCTGGATCCTTCAGAACACTTATTAAACTCATCGGGTCAATTGCTATTATTGTTATTTCTGCTCAAATCTTAATCCCCAGCGTAAGCATCATGGCGGAAAGGATTGGCGTGCCGAAGCATATTATCTCGGCGACGCTGGTTGCGTTCGGAACATCGCTCCCAGAACTGGTAACGGCAATAACAGCGGTCAGACGTGGACATGGTGAATTAGCAGTCGGTAACATCATCGGCGCGGATATTCTCAATGTGCTTTTTGTGGCGGGTGTCTCTGCCTCTGCAACGCAAGGGGGTCTACAGGCAGACGGTCAATTTTTCCAGTTCCTATTCCCTGCAATGTTGTTCATTCTCATCGTCTTCCGGTGCGGTATTTTTGTATCAGGCGACCAGTTGAAACGTCCCTTTGGCGTGGTGCTGGTTGCAACATGGATTTTGGTAACCATCTTGAGTTACGTTCTTTCGATTGAGATGCATTAGGTGGCTATCAGCAGTCAGCCAGTGGCACTTAGCAAGGGATTGTCTGAATCAGGATTTACAAGATTTTAGGATTTGCGGGATTCGCTAACGGGCAATGAATTGCCCTACTACAAACAGATCGGTTTGCAGTCGTGCGATTTTGCGGCGGACTCGCCCAAATGCGACGCGCCTTATCGTAATTCTTGACAAATTTGTAAAGATATGTGAAAGTATAACCTCAAGTTTCGACACAAGTTCCAGAAAGCGCAAAGGAGGCATCACAATGGATAACAATCAAGCATCGACGGAGGTTTATCGCGCTCCGGCTTTTGCTGATTTTAAACCTGAACTCTCAGCACCTGGACCGACCCCTGAAAGGTTAGCACATTTGCGGGAACACGGTTTCGTCATTATCGACGATTTTGTTGGCAACCCGTGGATTCCAATCCTACGAGAAGCAGGTCGTCGGGTTACGCAAGCGTGCGCGCCAGAGAACGTCTACGATGTCATCGACTGCTCAAAGGGATACGTCCATCGGGCAGGTGAGAATGAACCTTGGGCAATTCGAGGCTTAATTCATCCGGCTTTCAATGAATCGGTTTTCGCTGAGTTTTACGGATCCCCTGATTTCACGGGTTTCGTCGAATCGTGGACGGGCGCGAAGCCTGAAGACCTCGTAATGACGAACATCCTCCTCTGGTGTAATCCCCGTAAGAAAGAGAATAGACTTGGGTGGCATCGGGACACCACATGGTGGGGCACAGGGAAAAGTTACCACTCACAAGAAGCCGACCGCGGAGAGGGACCTGAAGCCTATTCCGAGGAAGTCGAGCGAATCCGCTGGAAAGAGATTCAGGAAAACAATGAGAAGTCCATCACGCAACGCAACGGCGTGAGTATGTTTCTCGCCCTGACAGATGACGAATGCCATGAACTCATTCCGGGGAGTCATCATCGATGGCGGACGCCGTTAGAACACGACGTGTTACTGCCGAAATCCATGAAGGATCAAGGTGTGCCATATACACCGAGTTGGAACGGTGAGGATCCGTTGCCCGGGCAAGTCGCTATCCGTCTCAAGCCGGGTCAAGCACTCATCCGCAACGGCGTGACGATTCACACAGGACACTGTGTGCCTGAACGTGAGCGCAATACGTTGGCAATCGGATGGTCGAAGTGGGGCGGTCCCTCCGATGAAGAACCGACGGTCTCCGATGCACGGTTCGCATGGATGCTCGATCCCGCCGTCCGGGACGCACTTCCGCATGAATGGATGAAGACTGCTTGGGAGCGTTGGGCTGCGAGATATAAACTCGGTGATACGCTTGAGGATCGCTACGCTGGATTTGACATTCAGCAGATCAAATCGGGGAAAGTGGTTGGGTGGCAAACCGAACTGGAACGTCAAGCCGCTGCTGCAGGCGACAAGTAGGAACGTTATCAGAAATTGTAATTTGGCGATTGGCGGTTGGCAATTAGTTGTCTACACCGGGGTTCAAGGATTTCAAGGATTCGCTAACGGGCAATGAATTGCCCTACTACGAACCAACGAAACCTCGCCAGCAAAATACAGAGGCGGATCCGATGATTCGCCTTTTTTATTTTCTATAGTTTAGGGTTAAGCTGGCGGTGCGATGAGACGGACAAACGAGCGAGAAACCTCATCTAACTCTTCGCGAACGGCTGAATCGAGTTCCCAACCGACACTGCCGAGTGTATCGTCGAGTTGCTCAATTGTGTCGCTGCCACTGATGGCGATGGTGACTTCTGGATGTGAAAGCACCCACGCCACGGCGAGTTGTGCTGGTGTTTTGCCCAATTCGGCTGCCAACCGCTTGAGAGTTGAAATCACCTGTCCAGTTGCACCACTCATCCGCTGCGAAAACGCATCTTGGCGTTTTGCCCATAACGTACCAGCCGGTGGTGGTTCATCAGGAGAATAGACACCGCTCAACAGACCGACCGCTAACGGACTGTAACACATGACCCCTAACCCTTCCTCACGGACCAGACCGAACATCTCCGTCTCCAAATCCCGATTCAGAAGGTTATACATATTCTGGATGCACATATAAGGCGTTGCGTTGATGCTATCGGCGATCCAGAGTGCCTTACACGCCTGCCACGCCTGATGATTACAGCAACCGATATAACGCGTCTTACCCGAACGTACCAGATCGTCTAATGCCCGAATCGTCTCTTCCTGTGGCGTTGTCTCATCATAGGCGTGAATGAGGTAGACATCAATATGGTCGGTATTGAGTCGCTTCAAGGAACGTTCAACCTCACGCATGATATGGTAGCGCGACAAGCCAGTATCGTTCGGACCCGGACCCATCTGACTGAAAACCTTTGACGTAATCACAACATCATCACGTTTCCCTCGAATCGCTTTACCAAGGATCTCCTCAGAACGACCAACGTTGGCGCGATCGTCCATCAGTCCATAGATGTTAGCGCAGTCGATGAGGTTGATACCCGAGTCAATGGCGTGCTCAATGAGTCTGTGGGCGGCATCGGCGTCGCCTTGTCCTCTGAGTCCTAAGCCTAACGCGAGCGGGCTCACTTTAACCCCCACCTTTCCAAAATTGACATACTCCATAGATAGATTCCTTTTCTACATTCCCCTGAACAGTGCGAACAATGCAATTATTGCAGAAACGATTGCGGTCCCCACTGCTATCCGACTCCATAAAGTCGCCCCCGCTTCTAACTTCCCTTCCATTTTTCCTCGGATCCAACCGACCCCTTGCTCCAAAAGTCCCATACGGGTTTCCAGAGACTCAAATTTCTGATCAACTTTCTGTTCCAGCCGTTCATATTGCTGATCAACTTTCTGTTCCAACCGTTCATATTGCTGATCAGATCTCTGCTGAAGCTGATCAGTTTTCCGCTCCAACCGCTCTAAGGCAGATAGGACACGTTCCCTAAAATCTTGATCTGACATTAGAACCCCTCCTTTTCTATTAGGATAGCATATATAGCAGGAACACGGCAAGTCCTACTTTTTTATCACGATTGGTACAACCCTGATGCCGCTCGCCTCAAAGCACCAACGACCCGCTGCATATCTTTCGGCATCGGTGCTGAAAAGGTTAAATTTTCGCTTGTAGCGGGATGCACAAAACCGAGAAGCCTGGCATGCAACGCTTGCCGTTTTAGGAGAACAAGCACTTGTCGCAGTTCAACCGTATCTGCATCGTTTAAGGCACGCTGTTCTCCACCATAAATTGCATCCCCGGCTACCGGATGACCGATATGTTGCAGATGCACACGAATCTGATGGAGTCGTCCGGTTTCTAACCTGAGCTGCATAAATGCAAACTTCGGATACGCTTCCAAAATTTCGTAGTGCGTGACGGCATGTCGTCCGCCGGTTTCAATCGTTGTCATCCGTCGCCGGTCCCGTCGACTCCGAGCAATCTGAGCATCTATCGTGCCAGCAGTTTTGGTAGGTGTACCACAGACGACAGCGACGTATTGCCGGGTAATACTATGCTTCTCAAACTGAACGGCGAGCCCGCGATGTACAACATCCGTTTTCGCAACAACCAGAATTCCCGAGGTATCCTTGTCCAACCTGTGAACAATCCCTGGTCTCTCCACTCCACCAATACCGGACAGGTCTGCCCGACAGTGCGCGAGGAGCGCGTTGACAAGCGTTCCGACATTCACCCCATTTGCCGGATGAACGAGCATTCCTGCGGGTTTGTTCAAAACAATCAAGTGGCTATCCTCGTGAAGGATATCAAGTGCGACCTTCTCAGGCTGTAGGGTATCCAAAGGACGCGGGGCAGGAAACGTCAAACAGACTCGGTCCCCGTCTTGAAGCTGATAACTCGGTTGTTTGGTAATTTTGTCGTTGACAGTGACTTCACCCGCGCGAATCAGTTTCTGGAGGTAAGTCCGAGAGACCCCTTCAGTTGTACGGATTAGAAATCTGTCCAAGCGGGTGCTGTGCTGATCTTCTTGGACGTGATAATCTCGCGTCTGGTTTGTCAATTTCTTCTATGCCTCGCGATGTCTCGTCGAAATCCGAGTTACATCAAGTATTCGCGCTCCCTAAAGATTCTAATAGCGAAATACAGGAACACTACCGTCAACAAACAAATAACCAAAAGTGCCACCCATGCTGGGGGCGGTGAACTCCCTAAGAACGCATTAAGTTGGCTTCGCGGTAGTTTGTAACTCGGAAATAGGACAAAAAGGTAGTGGGATATAGATAATCGCTTAATTCCCACTGTCATTAACGGGCTTGAGGCAATTCTTTCCCAACCCATCACGAATATTAATCCCCAGAGGACGGGATTCTTAAACTTTGCTGCTAAAACGGCTGCGAGTGCCCCGTAAACTAACAACGCCAACGTCAACGAGACTGTGTACCGCAAACTCATCCCAAACTGAAACAACACACTTTTGTCGAGTCTCGGATGTGTTACCATAACGCCTGTCAGAATCAGGTGTGATACAGCAATGAGGGCAATAGTGCCAAGGAAATAGGCTACGAACTTACTAAGGAGAATTGCCGATTTACGGAGCGGACGCATCTGGAGATACGTCAAGCCTTTGCCATCAATCTCATCGGAGATAATAGCGGTTCCATAAAAAATCGCACACAGGTTCACTAAAAGTCCGTACAAAATAAGGGTTATCTGTGGAATGAACCGATTCGCCATTCCACCGCTTCGTACGATAAACCGAAAGACGAGGGCAATGACAATCGGTAGCAGGCATCCGAGCAGAATTAATGCGGTTCGACGACTCCAGAACATCTGGCGGAACGTTACCTTAAAGAGCGCGAAATAGGCAGGAAAAGATTTGGAATTGATAATCATTTACAACCTTGCGTCGGTGAAAGTCTAAGATAATAGTAGCATTAATTTGACGAATTTGGCAAATTTTTTTGGCAGAAGACTGGATTGCAAAATTAAATACAGATGTGATATGATACGGTATCAATATCCAGTTCTCTGCGATTCAGGAAACAAAATGTGATGCGTTGTTTTCTGTTTCCTACTGGTCTACTTGGAGGATGTAGCAATGAATCAGCACGATTTCACTGTCACCGATTCGGAAATTAATTTTTTCAAGACGTTCGGTTACCTCAGTTTTCCACAACTGATGGCAGACCGGATCACAGCGATTCAAGATGCTTTTGAAGCCGTCTGGCAGGAGAGAGGCGGCGGTCATGACGGTAAACCGCATGAAGGGACTGCCCGTTCCTGTATCGTCCCGTTCATCGATCAACACGAAGAATTGTGCTCACTACTGGACGATCCGAGGATCCTCGCCATCGCGAAGACGTTGCTCGGTGACGACTTCAACTATATGGGCAGCGACGGTAATTTCTATGTCGGCGATACAGGATGGCACTCGGACGGCGGACATAAGTTAGAAGACCCGATGCATATAAAAATTGCATTCTATCTCGATCCGCTGACGCGCGATACGGGGGCACTTCGCGTCATTCCCGGTAGTCACCTATTCGGCGATAACTATGCCGATGGACTCTCAAAGCAGGTCGGCAAGAGCCAAGAACTCTGGGAAATACATGGACGGGATGTGCCAGCAACGGTTTTTGAGACAACTCCGGGCGATTTGGTGCTGTTCAATCATAACACAAAACACGCTGCTTTCGGTGGTGGAATCCGCCGACGGATGTTCACCATGAACCTGTGTCAACGGTATCCTAATGACAAGTTAGATGCGTTGCAAGCCTATATAGGTGGCTCTGCACGGTTCTGGATTGACCGGAAGTATGGCGAGAAGATGACACGTACGGCAACGCCCGAACGGTGGATACACCTCGAACAGGTCAGGGCAAACGATGGGCACTTGGCTGAACTCTCGCGCCAAGCCCGGGAACGGATGAATGAACCGTCACGCGGATAGTGCCCGTTGCCACGCCTCTCGAACAAACGCGATGGATTCTGTAAAACCTTCTTTTCCTAAACGGCTGGCTTCTTCGATGCTAAGCCAGCCGTCATAACCCGCCCGTCTCATACGAGAGAAGACCTCTGGAATCGGTGAGGCACCCGTGCCAACCCGAACCGCCTCGAACTTTCCTGCTTCACGCATATCAAAGATATGAAGCACAACGACGCGCGCAACGACTTCGTCCAAAAGTGCCAAAACATCTTCATTGAGAACGAGTGGGTTTGCTGTGTCGAAACAGACACCAAGCGGCGTGTCCGAGAGGGCATTCAGGATCTCTAAAAAAATCTCTGTCGGTTGTGAGAAGTCCCAATAATCCCAAGGCGCGCCTTTGGTATGATTCTCGTAGGCGAGGGTGATACCGTGGCTTTCGGCTGTGTCAAGTGCGCGACGGAATCCGTCTATTACCCACTCAACTCCAGATGTGCGTTCGACACCCGGATGGTTTTGTCCTGCGGTCACACGAATGAATTTTGCTCCTAACGTCTTTGCTAATTCAATGTCTGCCTTTAGATTGACTAACTCTTGCTGGCGTTGGGTTGGATCGGGATGTGTGAAGTCGGAGTAGCAGGCGAGCATGCACGGACGGACATCAAACTTTTCCAGCGCGGTGATCGTGTGATTCAATGTCGCTGCATCGCGTTCTGGGAAGAATTTGATGCTGAAATCGACTGCATCTAACCCTAATTCCGCGCCGAATTGAATCCAGTTAGCAACGCTGCTTTTTCCAGAAAAGATGTCGTCATAAAGAGAGACGGGGAGACAGCTGAGTTTCATAAATACCTCCTTTTAAAACATAAACCGGTACATCGGACGTTCCAAAGCGATTCCAATTAATGTCCAAATTGCGCCAACGACGAAATCACCAATAACCAATCCGATAAAGAACGGCATCGCACGCCGATACGTACGCAAACCTCCCGCCTGAAAGAGAATCGCTTTCATCCCCCACGATAAGAAGATCGAAAACCAATACCAACTCGTGTTCCAGAAACTCAGCGACAGCGCATAGCCTGCGGGGTGAAAGGGCCACCAGATAAACCGACGGCGTAGCATCATGAGAAGTGTCGTCAAGGCAACCGCGCCGCCAGAAGCGGAGACAGCACCGACATCTATGGATTGTGGGTTAATGAGCCACTGCTTCAATTGCTCGTAAGTCCAGCGGCACTGTCCCTGCTCACCGTAGACTGCAGCACCGTAATGATAACCTTGGGCGTAGTATGCCCACGCCGATGAAATCGTCGCAACGACGGTTACCAAAATCACAGCAATAATAAATCGGTTATGCGACAACCCGCGCAACTGTGCCACCTTGAACCCCTCTAACATAATTGGCATTGGATGGCAACGATAGGAACGGTTAAAGCCGTGAAACATACTAAAGGTCGTCAATCCTTCAGCACCGATGCGGCGTGTGCCCAAGAAGGAGACGAGGACTTTATCGGGTCGCCACGGTACGTCGTGCGCAGGCGGTCCGACTTCCGCACGGATGCGCGTAATCGCAATCGCTAATGCGAAAAAGAGTACGAAGTAACCGAAGATGCTGAAGATAGGTGCGCCTGTGCTTTTAAAAAAATAAAGGACAAAAATACTACCCACTATCAAGCCGATTATAGCATATCGCGTGTGTGTTGCAGGCGTTCCCGTTGTCTCTTTCTGTCCATTGCCACCCCAGAAGGCGTTCTTTATTTGTTGCACGATGAATTTCCGGGTGAGCCATACAGCGGAAATACCTAAACAGAACCAAGCACCGAACGATTGCGCATCAAGAAATGGGAACCCCGGTAGATGACCGATGCCCGCCATCGTTCCCCATACGCGCGTCATTTTGTGGAAGAGATAGAAAAACCAGATAGAGAATGAGAGTTCCAAGGGTATGAAAAAACTCATTCCAACCGCAAACGGATAGACAGCAATCGGTAGTCTTCCGATGGCGTTCAGCGGTTTTGTCTGGAAGTATTGCCCGAAGTTGTAAAGCTTCCCACCTAACCCCGGCACGACTGGAAATAGGAAGTGCAGCCCATTGAGGATATTCATACCACCGGCAAGTACAGCAGCCAGCAAAAATAACCGGTTTCTCAAAAGCGTATTCCCGCCATTTTCTGTCAGCTGCAGTGGAATCTGAATGACTGGATAACTCAACTTCTCGTGGTTCACCCACTGGTGTCGGATGAGGATCGTGACACAGAGCATCATACAGGTTAGCACAATAACGAGCGCAGACCACCAAAGCACAGGAGTCATCCAGAGTTGTAGGTGTTCCGCAGTGTGAAGCGATGAATCCCCCTGATAAAAACTGGCTAACACTCCTCTATCTTTGATAGTGAGCCAATCCGGCATGTGCTGATGAAATAACTCACCCCATTCGTTCTCTGGACTCGCAAACCAGATCGGATAGGCGAGCAGGGGCCACAATATCTGGAGTGTATCGTGTCCGGCAATAGAAGAAGCGATGGAGACGAGCAGATAAATCACCATCAACTCCGCGTCGGTGAAACTCGAACCCTTTCGGATTGTCCGGAGTAGTGGGTTGAACGCCATTAAGATGAGGATAACAAAAATAACATTGAAATAGACGGTCGTGACAGTGGGAAAACTCTGACCGGTGCCATAACCACTGGGACCCCAGTTAATCATGAGCCAGTAAGAGTTCGGAATGGTGATGAGGAGTGAAAGCATCACAGCGCGAAGGCTGACATCTCTGTTTGGCATTTTTTACAGCTTACCGGTGCGGCGCGTATTCCCAATCAAAGCGTTGTCGTCCATAACGCGTGCCATCAATTTCGGCCTGGTGGCAGACGAAGCACCTATGGGCTTCGGTGACACCGTGCAGCTCATGCGCTAACTGAATTTCTTCTGTGTTATGCACGTGGCATTTGAGACAGGTATAACTGTGATAGAAATTATCGGCGTAGATGGCGATTTTATCTTCTACTTTTCGTGCATGATAGGTGCGGTTCTTCTCAGGGTCTGTAATTGTCCAAGCGTTCCCTATTTCTTTGACGGCAACGGGAGCTGTTTCCGGCACTCTGGCTTCATTCTGTAAGAGCCACCAGTGTAAATCATCTGGAACAATCTCTGAGGTATCCAATTCGGTATCCACGCCTGGGTGAAGCACCAAATCAAGGTGGAAGATCAGGGGTTCGGATGTATGACATCTGGCGCAAGGCACGTCATGAACATCGGTGAGTGGGAGGAATTCGTCGTGTTCGAGTTTTTTCTGACCGTGGAAAACGATACCGACAAGCAGCACAGGTGCCAAGATGAGATGGCATCGGAGGAGTATCTGTCGCGTCCTACGCGCGGTGAGACTCACAGCGACACCGGTGCCTAAATTCAAGAGGGCGAGTATAAAAGTAAGCCATGAGTGCCATACAAGTGGTTGGAACGCCGAATGCAGCAGCACAAGGCACAAGCCTAATGAGGCAAGTCGTTGGTGGTATTTTAACCACGTTTGTCGGTTTCCCCATCGGATCCAGCGACTTCGGAGGATATAGAGACTAGCGATGACAATAGCGATAGCACCGATGATGCTGAGGGTATGCCTCGCTTCACCGAAGCTGCCTGCTTGCCAGATACAGAGGAATGAGATAACGGCGGCACCGATGATCCCGTGTCCAATTTGGATAAAGACTCGCATGGGGTTAATTTAGCACGGATACAAAAGGAGGGCAAGGATTTTTTTAGGGTTTACGCCGGGTCGGTGTCTGCATCGGTGCCTTGATGTTTCTGAAGGGCTGCCGCCTTATACGCAGCAACCAACTCTTTTTCAAAATCAATCCAGAGCTCGAGCCGCCGCCAACGAGACACCGTCGAATCTGTGACCTTGAAGTGGGACGCAATCTCAGCATTGCTCCGCCCCTTGAAAGACATCTCACAGGCTGCGAGAATCCTGCCTTTTGAATTACTACGCATCTTCCCCTCCTCTTCAGCCGCCTTTGCCGGTTGGCTGTTATCCGTTGTGAACCGCGTCCATTGGCAGTGTCGTCCCAGGTCTTTAATAAAACGTAGCGATGAGAGTGTCGACGGTTCTCATCGCTACATTAGGTTTGGTCAGTTCCGCGCGTTGCGCGCATGGCCCCCTGACCGCCAGCATTTAGTTTGAATTTAGGAGGTTAATGTCGTCCTAAAAAGACAGGGTGAGTTTAGCGTCATCCCAGGACGTGCCGATTAGCCGTCAGCACGCTTCACTTCGTTTCGCTTTCAGCCGTCAGCCATCAGCAAAGACGCAAGCGTTATAAAGTAGGGGTAGGTCTTGTGCCTACCTTCGTGGATACCCACCGTTGCGTAGGGGCAACCCTTGGGGTTGCCGCCTATCTTTCTGATCGCTGAAAGGATTGCGTAGCAATCCGCCCTGACCCCTGACGGCTATTTGCTATTTCAAAATCACCATCTTCCGCAGCGGCGACATTTCATCGGTTTCCAACTGGTAGAAATAGATTCCACTCGCCACGCGTTCACCAAGTGCGTTCCGACCGTCCCAATACGCCGCACGACTCCGAGATGTATAGTAACCCGCCGATTGATGACCTACGGACAACTCGCGCACCAACACGCCTTGTGCATCGTAGATGCTGATTTTCACATCAGCACTTTCTGCCAAGTGATACGGGATCCACGTCTCCGGGTTGAACGGGTTCGGATAGTTTGCCAACAAGACGGTCTCGTCCGGACGTGCGTTTGCCAACAGATGTTGCAGATACAACAATGCACGCTGCGCTGCGATCGACGCATCCCCCGATGCCAACAACACCTCGACCTGCTCCTGCACACGATCGAAGTCGATGTCAAGTGCCTTCACATCCACATCAATTGCCGGTGCCGCGACATCGTCGTCAAGGTTACCCAAGACGAGAATCAGGTCGGTCACATCCACTTCGCCGTTACCGTCAACGTCCGTGCGTGGGTTCGCGATGTCTGCACCGCTCTGTCCGATCGCTGCGGCAACTGCCCGTGTATCGGCATTGTTCACCGCACCGTCGCGGTTGATGTCATACCGTGAGAAATTCGTCTGCGCGTTGTTCGTCTGTTGCGTATTCCGAGTCCCTGGCTGCGTCGTCGCCATCTGTCCATCTGTCGCCGTGATGCTCAACGCAATACCTGTCGGACCCATCAGACCCGAAGCAACGTCTCGGACGAACTTACCCGCAAGGTTGGAACGTTGAATCTTACCGGCACCCTTCGTCCAGTAAATCTTGTTGTCCGCAGAATCCACAGCAAGCGAGGTCGGCACACCCGAGGCGAAGGTCTTCAACGCCTGCGCGTTAGACCCGTCAAGGTTCGACCGATTCAGACTCCCGCTGCCGTCAGCGTTCCGTTCTATCCAGTAAACCTTCCCTTTCGCAACGGAAAGTCCTAACGGCTCGCCTAAACCTGTAGCGATGTTCTGGATCGTTAACTGTGCGTCTGTGAGATCAATCCGACGGATCCTGCCGATAGACTCCGTCCAATACAGATGTCCATTAGAGACGACGATCGTCGGGTTGCGAAGGTTCTCCAACACGTTCGTCAGTTTCGTGCTACCCGCCGTCTGCATGCTCTGGATACGACCCCGTGAATTCGCCCAGTAGAGCGTATCCCCCATGCTATCCACTGTTATCCCTCTCGGCACGGCAGTGATCGTCTTCAACGTCCGGACGTTGCCACCGTTCAGGTTCGCACGCCGGATGTCGCCCCGGTTCTCGCCTGTTTGC